>JABHYW010000042.1 GCA_018656655.1 Candidatus Komeilibacteria bacterium
AGAACCTTTTAATGTTTCATCATAACTGGAACCTACCAAACTTAAGTTGATAACATCTGCTCCATTTTCTACAGCATAGTCAATCGCCTGAGCTAATACCAAAGTATTTCCCTGACCATTTGGATCTAAAATACGTAAAGGCATAATTTTTACTTGTGGCGCAATGCCAACTATACCATTGTTATTCCTACTAGCTGCAATTACACCGGCGATAACGGTCCCATGATTAACGGCTACTCGATCATATCCAGGGATTATTTCTGGTTCAGGAATATTATCGCTATCTATAAAATCCCAACCAACATTATCATCAATATAACTATTAAAATCATCATCTAAGCCATTACCCGCCACTTCACCATGATTTGACCATAAATTGTCAACTAAATCCGGATGATTTAAGTCAACGCCAGAATCCAAAACAGCTACTACTACTTCTTTGTTTGTTTGCAAGTCATTAGACCAAGTCGGCTCAATATTTATCAAATTAAAATAATCTTGATAAACCCGACCAGGATCTAAAGGCACATAATCTTGGCTAAAAGCCTGAGTTTTATGAGCATAAAATACGCATAAACTAAAACTAATAAAAGTTAGAAATAAAATTCTTTTAAACACGGTAATTTACTATTAATTTTTATTTTTTGTGATTAAATTATAACAGAATAAGCCTTGAAAAACAAGAAAAAACTGAATTTTCAAAAACCCAGTTTTTTACTATCTATAATATAAAATATTTACTAAAAAAGCTGCTTAGCCAAGTTCCAATAACTATCATCTCCATTGATCTTTCTCAAATACCACCACTCCACTCCCCATAAATAATTTTTAGAAAAATTAATCTTTTGAGCAAATTGTAAGTTAGATTCCATTTGTCTAAGATCGAAAGACTTATTTATTTCATTATCAGGTAACTCAGCCAAAGTGCCGTTTGGCACCCAAGGCTCAGCCTGTAATTCACTAATAATCATTTGTTCGCCAACTTTATCTACTCGTTCAGCTTTCCAATTATAAAAACTAGCTGGCAATGGATAACGGAAATACTTAAACCATGGATTCCATACTACTCGATAAAGAGTTGTCGCTAAAACATCACCAATCTCAGCTTCACGTTTCCACATACTTAATTCACCTGATGCAGAAATAATAATTGGTCGATCATCTAAGCTTTTTACAAGTTCTACTTCTTGTTTTAAAAATTCTTCATCTCCGGCTGGACAATCACCAAACCAATCAACTAAAGGCTCATTTTCAATTTGCCAAGCTACTATTTCTGGATGATCTTTATAATGATCAATAGCTATTTTGAGCATAGAAAAAGTTTTATTTTGAATATCCCCTATCGGCATATCTTGTGTCCAAGTTGGCGCATGACATTCTGGCCAACGCGGTAAACGCCAACCTAAATTAGCTACAAATTTCACATCTCGTTCTACGCCTTCTGCTAAAAGCTCATCAAAAACCGAAAAATTAAATTCCCCCTCATTTTTTTCTATTTGATCCCAATAAATAGGCAAACGTATTTGTTTAACTTGCAAATCATCCAACATGGCTGTATAAACTTCATTTACATTCAAACCTAACTCATCAACAAATTTAGTGGAAAAAGTAACGCCCCATACATCGGCATTTCTTTTTAGCTCGCCATTATGAGCATAATGTTTGGCAAACTTTACAAACCAAATTGCCCAGGCAATAATGAATATTAAAATTAAAATTTTCAACAATTTCATGATTAGATAATAAAATATAAGCCCATGCTAATTAAAATCACGGCTAAGATTTTTTGAATAATAATCATTTTAGACACATTTTCTTTTAATAATTTTGGAAAGAAAGCTGAAATCAAACCACCCAAGACTAACAAAAATGCATACTGCACGCCTTGCAAGGCATTTACTATGGCAACCGAGCCTAAGAAAATAGCATAATTTTGTAATAAAAATCCTATAGCCGCAATACCTTGATTAGAAAAAAACAAGGCGCTATTTTTATGTTTCAAAGATTTTAGGCCATGAAAAATCTCTTTTCGTACTTTTCTAGGAATAAGTAAAGATAAAGTAGCTAAAAATGTACCAATTCGGATCCAAATAAAACTACTCAAAAATGGCTGACTATCATACAAAAATTTACTACCGACGAAAAAGATAGCAAAAACTATACCGGCAGCAATGGCAGTGATGACTGCTGTTTTATTTTTTGTTCCCTTCAATCCAAACCAATGCAACATCTTGGACCACAAAGTATTACTAGCTGGTAAATAAGCTAACATAACTGTACCTAGCAATAAATAAATAATAGCTACCCATTGCATGGTCAAAAATCTTTCTCCTAAAAATAGATAAGCTAACAAGATGGTAAAAATTGGCACTACACCGCCAATTAATGGGATAATTTTGGAAGCATCACCAATTTTAAGTGATCGATATAATAACAATAAAGCTCCTGGAAATAAAGCACCAACTAAAAGATTGCCTAACAACAGGGAAACTCCCGGCCAAGTTAAAAACCACGGAGCAATAACAATGACTATCAAGCCCATGGCACCCACTAAAAAAGTGTAAGTTTTAGCACTAGGAACTACATTTTCTAATAAAAATTTATCTGCAAGATTTACAACTGCTAAAATCAAATAAGCAGCAATGGCAATGGCTAACCAATCCATAAAATTTTTGTTTAATGATTGTTTATATTATATCATTTTTTGCCTAACTTTGACAAAAAAATCTCATCATTTTATAATTATATTAATTATAGTTCTTTCAGGGATTTAAAATCCCTTATTCATATATCCTGGTCTTTTTATTTCAACACATGAGGTGATATTATGAGAAAACTACCACTGATCATCACTCTGGTAACGAACACTGGGTAAAAAATCGATGGCCGTTAAGCCCACCTAAAGGAAGGTGGGCTATTTTTTTGACAAAAAAGTAGGTTCTTTATATAATTAATATATTAATGTACTCTCAATTTTTTACATCAGAGGTAAAGTAGCCTCTAGATGCATCCTGGTAACTTTTTATAAAGAAAGGAG
>JABHYW010000043.1 GCA_018656655.1 Candidatus Komeilibacteria bacterium
ATACTTATAAATTTATATTTGAAGAAAGATATAGAAATGATGAGTATCAAATGCCTGGTGAAATATTAGCTGCCAAGTTTGTAAATAATGGCAAAGTAATAGAAGGCTATAAGTTTTCTGAAGGTCTAGATGAAGACGGTGATTTAGTAGAAGGTTATTATCATCCGACTGGTGAATCAGTTCAAAAGATATTTTTAAAAAATCCAGTGTCATTTAAATATATTAGTTCAGGTTTTACAACGGGTCGTCGTTATGTAGAAGCTTTTAATGTTTCTACTGGCCATCGAGCTATAGATTATGCTGCAGCCTCAGGCACTCCAATTAGGTCAGTGGGAGATGGTACAGTTACTTTTGCTGGCTGGAGTACAGCAGGTTACGGTTACCTAACTAGTATTAGGCATAATAGTGTTTTTAGCACTAACTATGCTCATCAAAGTAGGCTGGCGGTTTCTTATGGTCAAAAAGTAAGCCAAGGTCAAATTATTGGCTATGTTGGTTCTACTGGTTTTTCTACTGGACCTCATTTACATTTTGAGATGGTTAAAAATGGCACTAAGATAAATCCTCTGACTATAGATATTCCATCTGATAAATCAATTTCAGAAGACAAGATGGAAGAATTTAAATCTGCGATAGCTGATTGGCAAAAACAATTGAATAATTAAATTAAAACATATGGATAATTTTCAACCAGATTATGTAAAGCAACAAGCCAAAGCTGAAGAAGAGGCTGCTAAATCAAACTGGACTCTTTCTTATCGGATAAAGGGTCTGACTGGCGGAGCCCTTATTATGTTTTTATATACTTATTTTCATCTAGGACAGAATAATCCTAAGATGATTATACTTGGCGGTATATTGGGGTATTTTTTAGGTGGTTTAGCAGGTAGATTTTTTTATACCAAAAAGTAAATTTATGCTATAATTAAACCATATTCAAGGATTTTATGGCTAGGATAATTTCTGTAGTAAATCAAAAAGGAGGAGTTGGAAAAACCACGACATCCATTAACTTGGCGGCGTGGTTAGCTGCTTTTGGCAAAAGAGTTTTGATTATTGATATTGATCCGCAAGGTAATGCCTCATCTGGCTTAGGAATAGATTACAAAAATCTTAGTAAAGGAATGTATGAAGTTTTAACAGATCCGAATACTAGGATTACGGAAGTTATTCGCTCTTATCAACCAAATTTTCACGTTTTACCTACTACGCCAGATTTAGCTGGAGCAGCCATTGATTTAGTAGAAATTGAAAATAGAGAATATCAATTAGAAAAACAAATTAAAGAAGTGGCTGATTTATATGATTTTATTTTAATAGACAATCCGCCGTCATTAGGTCTGCTGACTATCAATGGTTTAGTAGCCTCTCGGGAAATTATTATTCCAGTTCAATGTGAATATTATGCTTTGGAAGGTTTGTCACAGCTATTGAACACTATTGGCTTAATCAAAGAGCACCTTCAGCCAGAGCTTGAAATTTTAGGAGCAGTCATGACTATGTATGATGGTCGTAACAAATTATCTAATGATGTCTTTAATGATTTATACAAAAATTTTCCCGCTCGTATTTTTAGAAGTGTGATACCTAGAAATGTAAAAGTAGCTGAATCTCCATCACACGGTTCGCCACTTAAAGACTATGCACCAAACTCAGTAGGCTCTAATGCTTACAAACGTTTGGCTCAAGAAGTAATATTAGCTAAATAAAAATAAAATTATGCCTGCACTTGGAAAAGGATTGGGTTCTCTCATTCCAAACAAAAAACAAAAATCAGTTATCATGTCATCAGACTTTGATGAAAATCTTGATGATCAAAAAATAGAGCTAGTCGCTCTTGAAGATATAACATCTAATCCTTGGCAACCGCGGACACATTTTGATAGAGATAAATTAGATGAATTAGCCCAATCTATTAAACAGCACGGAATATTGCAGCCTTTAATTGTAAGTAAAGAAGGCGACAAGTATCAGTTGATTGCTGGTGAGAGAAGATTTAAAGCCGCACAGATATTAGAAATATCAGAAGCGCCAGTTATTGTTAAAGATGTTAGTGATAGAGATAAATTAGAGTTAGCTATTGTAGAGAATATTCAACGTCGTGATCTTAATCCATTGGAAACAGCTAATTCTTATAAGAGATTAGTAGAAGAATTTGGTTTAAGTAATGAAGCTATAGCTGAGCAAGTTGGTAAGGGCGTATCTACGGTGGCTAATTTTTTAAGACTTTTGAAATTACCAGTGGTAGTTAAAGAAGCGATGGCCAAAGGTGAGATTACAATGTCTCATGCTAAAATTATTTTGGCTTATAAAACTAAAGAAGAGCAAGTAAAGGCTTTTAAGCAAATTTTAAAAAATGGTTTATCAGTTACTGATTTGCATGAGATGCAAAAGAAATCTGCCGCCAAAGATAATAAAGCCAAACCTCGCGATCCAGTATTAGCCTCTTGGGAGGACAAGTTAACTAAAAATATTGGTGCCAAAGTAAAGATTCAAAAAAGAGGTGAAAAGGGATTTATAAAAATAAATTTTCACTCTCATTCAGAACTTAAAAATATTTTAGATAAATTAGAAGAATAATCAACCCCCTAAATCCCCCTTGTCAGGGGGACTTTTTGTTAGTATTCTCCTCCCCTGACAAGGGGAGGTCGGGAGGGGTTGGTTATTCTTTATTTAACTGAGATTTAATTTTACTCTTAGCCATACTAGTGGCTACCAT
>JABHYW010000044.1 GCA_018656655.1 Candidatus Komeilibacteria bacterium
CGATGTGCCGGTCTATTCTATCGCCGACGGTGAGGGGATTCGGGTTCAAGATATGGGGTCTTTGGGCTGGGCTATTTTGGTTAGGTATGATCTGCCCAGTATGGAAGATCTCAGCATCTATATCATTCCTGGTACTGTTGCTACGGCGGAGATACAAAATGCTTCTTCTGTGGTAGCTATGTATCTACATCTCTATGACAACGCTTTAGGACTTTCCTCTGATGATCATCGTCCACCGTTACCCATCATTACGGTGACTAAAGGGCAGCTTTTGGGGTACATCAGCAGCTCTTTGGCTCATCTGCATTTTGAGATTCGAGCTGGTAGCAATGATCAGACGGCTGATCCCCCAGCTAATGGTCATCAGGTGGCTGGTTACTACGATAGCGAACAGGCTATCACCGACTTCGGTAACATCGATCCGGAAGATTTCATCGCTGATCATGTTGGAGCATCTTCATCCATCGTCGGGCAGTTTGCTGACGGTACAATCTCACAGGAGATTGTACAAAAATATAACGACATGGCTAATGTTGGAAATCTTTTGGGTGATCCCTGGGACAACGGTGGTAGTGTATACGTGCATCCTGTTAGCGACTTTCAGGTACAGCAGGATTTTTCTGATCAAGATAATGGTTTTACAATGCCTTGGACTACCATTACCTACTTTAATGATCCGTGGAATAGCTCCAGAGTAGGTCGCCTTCTTAAGGAGGGCTTCTGGGCTACGTACATGAACTCGAGCGAAGAGGAAGGTGGTTACGGATGGATTTCATTGGGCGTTCCAGTCACCAATGAACTTCCTCCTGATGGATATGGCAAGGTCAAACAGCGTTTTTGGCGCTTAGGCGACAATTACGCCAATGATGCTGGTGATTGGGAGAGACGTTATCTGGAGTGGGATCCTGCAAGTAGTACGATCACACCTCTGGATGCAGATGGTAACCCCATGACCTGGGCTGAATGCATTGCTTCTATAGGAGGACAAGTAGCCTCAGTAGCTAGTCCTGACTCGCGAGCTTTCTCTGCAAATGAGATGGTTTCAAAGTCTGGGCAAATGCATGGAGGAAGAGCTGTTAGCACGAGCAGAAGTTTTTTTCAGAGTAGTCTCGGGGATATGCCAAGGAGTCAATCTGATGGCATCTATCACTCAGACATTAAAGTAGCTGATTTTGATCAGCCCTTTAGTTTGATTGATCAGCAGGGCTATAGCGGCTTCTACGCCATGGTTGGTGGAGCGGTTATTCCTATCGATCCCTTCACTATGAATGGCGACATGACCATCTATGTTGGTGGCCCTCCTCCGGGAGCAGATATTCAGTTTAGTCATTGGACTATCTATCCCAATCCAGGCACAGTCGGTGAAGAAATTCATGTTGAAGGTGAGATTTGGAATGAAGGCGGGTCATCAATCACTGTGTCTGAGCTTCGCTTAGATTTTCTGGATCCAAATGGATCAGAAGTTTATGGTTATTCACTGTATGACACTGAATTTGAGTCAGGTGGCGGCTGGTATATATGGTTAAATCTTTATCCTTATATATCTGGTAATCACACTGCCCGTTTTCGTGGGTTAATAGATGGTCAATGGCAGACTTATGCCATTGAGACTGTTTACGTACAGTCTAACCCTAATCAGCCAGTTGCAGCCTTTTTTGCAACTCCAACCTCTGGTACATTGCCATTGGATGTGCAATTCACTGATGAGTCAACTAACAATCCTAATGATTGGTTCTGGAATTTCGGTGATGGTAATACATCAACAAGTCAACACCCTAGCCATACTTACACTGTGACTGGAAATTATACTGTTAGTTTGACGGCAATGAACAGTAGTGGAAATGATTTGGATATTAAGATGAATTACATTACTGTAAATCTTCCTACGCCTGTAGCAAACTTTAGTGCAACTCCGATGTTTGGAGATGCGCCTTTAACAGTCCAGTTTACCAATGAATCAGAAGGAGGATCTTTCTCTAGTGAATGGATCTTTGGTGATGGCAGTACGTCCATAGAACAAAACCCTGACCATATCTACATAACAGCTGGTACCTACACAGTGTCACTAATTATCGGAGATGGAGCAGAGGCTGACACTTTAGTACGTAACGATTACATCATCGTCGAGGATGTATTTTCTGGAGTTGAGGGTGATAGTTTAATTGTCTTCGGTCTTGATGATAATCATCCTAACCCTTTTAACCCGCAAACCGTCATTAGTTACTCTCTACCTAGTGAACAACAAGTATCTCTAATTATTTACGATGTTAGAGGACGTCCAGTTGCTACCTTGGTGGATGGAGTAGTATCTGCCGGAACACATACTACTATCTGGAATGGTAGTGATCATACTGGTCATACAGTTAGTTCAGGTGTATATTTTTATCGTCTGACTACTAATAATAATTCCAGTACACGTAAAATGTTGTTGATGAAATGACTGTTCTTTTCACCCTAATTTAAACCCCTCGCACTATTATATAGTATGAGGGGTTTTTTATTTACTTAAAAAGAAGTTTCCAAAAACCTTTTATAAATGTTATAATACTACTACAGTTTAATATTAAATTTCTTTATTTATTATACTTGTCCCGTTAGAAATTCACTAAATTATTTAGGAATTACGGGGTTAAAACAGTGATTATTTAATTATATAATTTCTAATGGGATGAAAAAAGAACATATAATGATTTTTTTGCTAGTAATAGCCGTAGTTTTGGGCTTTATTTTTTATTCCACTAACAAACAACCAGTAGAACAAAATACTTTAGAATATACAGCTGGTTGTGCTTCCGATAAAATAGATGCCTCAATTTATAGTTTAAAAGGCAATACTAGTTTAATTGGAGCTTTTATTAGTTTTAAAGAAGTGCCAATTAGTGAAGAGGTAGAGACAGCCTTAAATAAATTAGGCATTACTATTAGAAATGATTCTTGGATATTTGATTATGGTTTGGCTGAGATTCCTACAGAAGCTCTTTGTGATTTAGCGGATTTTGATTTTGTTACAGGTGTTTTTATACCAAGAGATAATTAATTATTATGAAATTAAAAACAATAGATCAAATAAAAAATATATCTGGCAAGCGAGTATTACTTCGTTTAGATCTTAATGTGCCACTTAATAAGCAGACTAAAGTAGACCGGCATGGTGATTGGCGATTAGATAGAGCTGTGCCAAGTATTAAATATTTACTTAAGCAAAAAGCTAAGGTAATTATTGTAGCTCATCTGGGCAGACCTAAAGGTCAAGCAGATCCAAAATTATCTCTTTTACCAGTCTCTCAAGCACTTAGTAAAAAATTAAAACAGGATATAGAGTTTTGGGCAGATGATTTTAGAGATTATGAAGAAGATAGTCATGATATGAATAAAGGTTCTGTGGCAATGTTAGAAAATATTCGTTTTGAACCCCGAGAAAAGCTAAATTGTAAACGTTTAGCCAAGGCTATGGCCAAATTGGGCGATATTTATGTTAATGATGCCTTTGGTAATTTGCATCGGGCTGATTCTTCTATGGAAGCTATTACTAATTATCTACCTGCCTACGCTGGATTTTTAATTAGAGATGAAATAGAGCATTTATCAGAAGTGCTTAGTATTAAAAAAGGCTTGGTAATTATATTTGGTGGAGCTAAAGCAGCTACCAAGATTAAGCTAATTAAAAAATTTAGTAAAAAAGCAGGTAATGTATTAACTGGAGGAGCTGTGGCTAATACCATATTAAAAGCCAGTGGTTACGGTATTGGTAAATCTTTATTTGATAAAGATTCCATTAAATTATCTAAAGAATTATTAGGAACTATAGTAGAAATGCCTTTAGATGCCGCAGTAGCTAGTAGTTTTAAGGCTAAACAGAGGAAAATTGTTACAGTGGCTGAGGTAGCTAAAAATGAAATGATATTAGATATTGGTCCTGAGACCTTGAATCAATATACTGATATATTAGCTAAAGCAAAATTGGTGATCTGGAATGGCCCGTTTGGCTATTTTGAAAATCCAATCTATATTAAAGGTTCTAAACAAATAATGCAGACTTTAATTAAATCAAAAGCCAAAGTTATATTAGGTGGAGGAGAAACAGTAGAGTTGGCTCAAAAATTAAAATTAGATAAACAATTTCATTTTATATCTACAGGCGGAGGAGCTATGCTGACATTTTTAGGAGGCGCTAAGCTACCAGCTTTAGATAAATTATCCGCTTCGCGGAAGTCAAAAGTCAAAAAGTTAAAAGTTTAATACATTATAATATGACTTTCAGACTTTAGACTTTAAAACTTTATAAACTAAATTATATGCCAGATAAGATTAAAAAAATTAGTGCTATAGAAATTCTTGATTCTCGAGGCAATCCAACTATTGAAGCTACAGTAGAGCTTTCTAATGGGGTAAGTGCTAGTGCAGCAGTGCCTTCAGGGGCTTCCACTGGTCGTTTTGAGGCTCATGAACTTAGAGATGGAGATAAGGATAGATACGACGGTAAGGGCGTTTTAAAGGCCATTGCTAATGTTAATGACATTTTAAATAAGGAATTAAATGGCTTATCAGTCACTCAACAAGTTAAGATTGACAATCTGATGATTGAGCTTGATGGCACTAATAATAAAAGTAAATTAGGAGCAAATGCTATTTTGTCAGTTTCTTTGGCAGTGGCTCATGCGGCTGCTAAATTTAATAATGTAGAGCTCTATGAGCATTTACGAAGTTTGTATAATCCAAAGTTAAAAATATATATATTACCTACTCCAGTAGTTAATGTCATCAATGGAGGAGCACATGCTTCTACTAATATTAATATTCAGGAATTTTGGTTAGTTCCCGAAAAAGCTAAGATTTTTTCAGAAAAATTACGCCAAACTAGTGAAATATTTCATAAATTGGGTGACCTTTTAGAAGTTGCTGGACATGATACTGATTTAGGTAATGAAGGTGGTTATGCACCTAATGTAAAATCACATAAACAGGTGTTTGAATTTATAATTCACGCTATAGAATCAAGTGGCTATAAGCCAGGTGAAGATATATTTTTAGGAATTGACGCCGGAGCTTCAGAATTTTATGATGACAAAAAGAAAGTTTATAATTTAGATTTAGAAAGCAAGGTTTTTACAGATGATGAGTTGATAGACTTTTATTTTGATTTGATGGAGCTTTATCCACTAACTTTAGTTGAGGATCCTTTAGATCAAGAAGACTGGGAGGCTTGGGCTGATATTAGCAAAGACGAATTTATAAAAAACAATGATATTAAAATAATTGGCGATGATATTTTTGTAACTAATATTGAGCGTTTTCAGAAAGGAATAAAAATGGGTGTAGCTAATACTATTTTAATTAAACTTAATCAGATTGGCACTTTAACGGAAACTTTAGAAGTTATTAGAGAGGCTAGAGATAATGATTATAAAGTAATAGTTTCTCATAGGAGCGGAGAAACAACTGATACTACAATTGCTGATTTAGCAGTAGCTGTTAATGCTGATTATATTAAAACAGGCTCAACTGCTAGAGGAGAAAGAACTGCTAAATACAATAGATTGTTAAAAATTGAACAAAAATTGAAATAATATATGTTAGATATAGATAAAACAAACATGCCTTTACTGCTTCTAATATTAGATGGCTGGGGTATTTGGGATAAAAAGGAGGGTAATGCTATTGCTTTAGCTAAAACTCCAATTATAGATGCACTTTATAAAAAATATCCTAATACATTGCTTCAGGCTTCAGCTAAATCTGTAGGCTTACCTAATAAGCAGCCTGGTAACTCAGAAGCTGGGCATATGAATATTGGGGCAGGTAGAGTAGTGGAGCAGGATGCAGTGATTATTTCCAAGAGTATTAATAATGGAACCTTTTTTAAAAATCCAGCTTTTTTACAAGCGGCTCGTCATGCAACAGAAAATAATTCAGATATTCATCTAATGGGGCTTTTGTCAGACGGTTCTAGTCCTCATTCTCATGATGATCATATTTTGTCATTAATTAGTTTTTTTATAGGGCATACTAAACAAAATATATATCTTCACCTTTTTAGTGATGGCCGTGACTCTCCGCCCTTTGCAGCGCTTAAAATCCTTAGCCAATATACCTCAATATTTAATAGTGATAGAGTAAAAATTGCCACTGTAATGGGTCGTTTTTATGCTATGGATAGAAAAAAATCTTGGCCCAGAACTAAAATAGCTTTTGATGCTTTAGTTAGGGGTAAAGGACATCAGGCTACTAGTGCTGTAGAGGCTGTAAATCAAGGTTATAATAGAGGAGAAAGTGATGAATTTATTGAGCCTTCCGTTGTAGTTGATAAAAGTGGCAAAGCAATCGGCTCTATTAATAGTAATGATGCGCTTGTATTTTTTAATTTAAGATCAGATCGGGCTAGACAACTGAGCAAAACTTTTGCTCAGCCAGATTTTACTAAAAAAAATCCAGGAGCCTTTAAACCAGGTAAAAAGATTGAAAATTTATTGTTTGTAGCTTTAACAGATTTTGGGCCAGACTTAGAGGGCGTGTTAACAGCCTATCCTGGCATTGATATTCCAGATACTTTGCCAATGGTTCTTAGAGATATTAGGCAGTGTTATATTACTGAGACAGAAAAATACGCTCACGTTACTTATTTTTTTAATGGTGGTTATGCTCATCCTGTAGCTGGAGAAGATTGGGTCAGTATTCCTTCTAAGGATGTAGATTCTTATGCTGAAGATCCAACTATGAGTACTCTGGAATTAACTAAACGACTTATTAAAGATATTAAAGCTGATAAATATGATTTTGTGCTAGCTAATTTTGCAGCGCCTGATATGGTCGGACATACTGGTAATTTAAAAGCTGGTATTGAAGCAGTGGAATTAGTAGATAAATCAGTTGGTAAAATTATTGAAACAGCTTTAGCTAAACAAGGTACAGTTATTATTACAGCCGATCATGGGAATGTAGAAGAAATGATAAATTTAAAAACTAGAGAGATTGATACTGAACATTCTATTAATCCAGTACCTTTTATTATTGTTAATCATCATGATTTTAAATTAAGAGCTAATGGTAAATTAGCCAACATAGCGCCAACTATTTTAGATATATTAAATATAAAAAAACCAAAGTTAATAAGTGAAAAATCTTTAATTATTAAATAAAATGAAAAGACCTCGACCAGTTGTATTAGTAATATTAGATGGATTTGGCATTGCTCCGCCTTCTAGATCTAATGCTATTTCTTTATCTAAAACGCCAAATTTTGATAAATATTCACAGAACTATCCGATTATGCCTTTGGCCGCTAGCGGTGAAGCAGTAGGGCTTTCTTGGGGTGAAATGGGTAATTCGCAAGTAGGTCATCTTTCTTTAGGTTCAGGAGTTATTCCTTATCAAAATTTACCTAGAATTACCAAAGCTATCACAGATGGAGAATTTTATAATAATGAAAGTTTTATCAAAGCTTGTGAAAATTCTAAAAAGAATGACACTGCCTTGCATCTTATAGGTTTAGTAAGCTCAGGTGGTATTCACAGTTATAATGAACATTTGTATGCTCTGATAGAATTAGCTCATCAGCAGAAAGTAACCAGACTTTACATTCATGCTTTTTTAGATGGTCGTGATGTACCATACAATAGTGGTATTAATTTTATTAGCAAACTTCAGGAAAAGTTAAAAAAGATTGGTATTGGAACTATAGCTAGTTTGAGTGGTCGTTTTTGGGCCATGGATAGAAATAATAATTGGGATAGAACAGCCAAGACTTGGCGAGCTTTGATAGATGGAGAATCAGATGAAAAATACGAAGATATTTTAGAGGCAGTGCAAAAATCATACGACAAAAAAGTTTATGACGAAGAGTTCGTGCCAACTGTGATATTAGACAATCTTGGTAAGCCAAGGGGTACTATTAAAGATGGAGATAGTGTAATATTTTTTAATTTTAGATCTGATAGAGCTCGACAGCTTACTCAAGCTTTAACTTTGCCGGGCTTTGAAAAATTCAAAAGACCGTATTTTCAAAATCTTTTTATGGTTACTATGACCGAATACGAAAAAGATTTACCAGTTCAAGTAGCTTTTCCACCTTTACTTATAGAAATGCCTTTAGCTAGAGTTTTGTCTGAGGCAGGACTTAAACAGCTTCATATTGCCGAAACGGAAAAATATGCACACGTTACTTATTTTTTTAACGGCGGACAAGAGACTATTTATGAAGGCGAGGATAGGGTTTTAGTTCCTTCACCTCAAGTTACTTCATATGCTGAGAAGCCAGCTATGTCAGCTCGAGAACTTACTTCCAAAATTACTCAAGCTATTAAAGAAGGGCAGTATGATTTCATTGTAGTTAATTATGCTAATCCAGATATGGTTGGTCATACTGGGAATATGCAAGCTACTATTGAGGCTATAGAAATTTTGGATCAGTTGATTGGAGAATTAGTAGATACTATTTTATCATATGGCGGCTTGGCTTTAATTACAGCTGATCATGGTAATGCCGAAAAACTTTATGATTTGCAAAGTGGTGAGATAAACAAACTGCATTCTAATAATCCGGTTCCATTTTTTATAATTGGTGATGATTTTGCTGGCAAAAGTGTTTTGGCGGGGAATGTTGGTACAGATCTTAGCCATGTTACACCAGTGGGGGTATTAGCAGATGTTCCGCCAACGGTATTAAAAATTATGGGTATAAAAAAACCACCGGAAATGACCGGTAGTTCCTTAATTTAAATTTATACTAGTGCCTGTATTAATAGATAGGTAGTAAATATACCAAGTAAAAAGCCAACTAATATTTCAGCGTTGGTATGACCAAATCGTTCATTTAAGATAGGAAATTTATAGCCTTCTTTAGCTGGTAGCTTTTTAATCAAATGGTTGATTATGGAGGCTTGTTTACCTAATTTTCGTCTAATACCAGCCGCATCTTTTACTATCACAATAGCCATAATCAAGGCTATGGCAAATTCTGGAGAATTTAAACCTCTGAGATATCCCATAGTAATTACCAATGAAGTAGAAAGGGCGGTATGAGAAGATGGCATGCCACCATAGGAAAATACTTGAGACCAAGAAAACCTACCTTTTATTAGGAAAATGATTAATTTAATGATTTGATTGATTGTCAGGGCGAGTAGGGGAATTAGGAAAAACTTGTATTCATTCATATATTTATAAGTAATGCGTTAAATAAGTAAATTTATGATATACTTTTTAGTATAGATTATCACCCACAGGGTGACCGCCCTGTGGGCGGTAAAGTCATTATAACAGAAAAATTAAGTAATTAAAATGGAGTGGACAGAAGCATTAATATTAAGCATTGTACAAGGAGTAGCTGAATGGCTGCCTATTTCTAGTTCGGGTCATTTAGTTTTATTTGCCAAATGGCTGGATATCAAAGAAGCTAGCTTAACTTTTGACGTATTTTTGCACATTGCTTCTTTAGCAGTAATTTTATTGTTTTTCAAAAAACAGATTATTGAAATTATTAAGGCTCCTTTTAATTCTAAAGAAAATTCAAAAGAAAATTGGTGGTGGTACCTAATTATCTCTAATATATTTACAGCAGCAATTGGTTATTATTTATATCAAAATATAGATTCTTTCCGTACTATTGATTCTGTCAGTAATTGGTTTTTAATTACTTCTATTTTATTATTGGCCAGCAAATTTACCAAAGGAGATAAATCTTTAACTTGGAAACACGCAGTTGTTTTAGGTATAATACAAGGTTTAGCTGTTTTACCAGGCTTGTCTAGAAGTGGAGCAGTAATAGCTTTAGCCTTGGCTATGAAAATAAAGAAAACGCAAGCATTTAATTATGCTTTCATAGTAGCTATTCCGGCTATGTTTGGTTCGTTTTTATTGACAGCTAGAGGTTTTGTATTTGAACCAATTTATATTTTGGCATTTGGACTTACTTTTGTAATAGGTTATTTATCTCTAGTCTTACTAAAGCTTATTATGAAGCGAGATTATTTTTATTTATTTTTTGTATATACATTAATTTTATCTTTAATTCTAAAATTTACTTAAATGCTTTATCCAGTAATATTATCAGGCGGTATCGGCAAGAGACTTTGGCCGCTATCTAGTCAAAATAATCCAAAACAATTTCAAAAATTACTTAATAACAAGACTTTGATTCAAAATACTTACGATCGTATTTCGAAGGGTTTTGCTAAGGAGAATATTTTTGTGGTAACTGGCGTTAGTATGATGGACGATATCAAAGCGCAAATTAATATAGAAAATAGACAAATTTTTGGAGAACCAGCTGTAAAAGGTACGGCTATGGCTATTGGTTATGCAGCTTTAAAGTTAAAGGATATTGACGAAGAAGCAAGTATCGTAACTATAAATAGCGATCATTTTATTAAAGAGGAAGATAAATATTTAGAGATTATTAAACAAGCTGGTCAAATAATTGAAGAAAAACCGGATCAGATGTTATTGATAGGTATAAAACCTAAGTATCCTGAAACTGGCTTTGGTTATATTGAATTAGGCGATAAAATAAAAGAAAATACTTATAAAGTAGCGTCTTTTAAAGAAAAACCAGACTTAACTTTAGCTAAAGAATATGTAGAGTCTGGTAATTATTTATGGAATGCAGCATTTTTTGTATTTAAAGCTAAGGAATTATTAAAATGGTATAAGGAATATTTACCAGCCCATTATCAAGCTTTATTGAATATTGAGAAAGACGAGTCATTAATAGAGGCAGAATATAATAAAGTGGACAAAATTTCTATTGATGTTGGTCTTTTGGAAAAAATGCCAAATAAATTAGTTATACCAGCAGAATTAACTTGGGCTGATATTGGTCATTGGCGTAGTTTGAGGGATGTCTTGTCTGACGGCCAGGGAAGCAATGTTTCTAATACTAAAAATATATCAATAGACAGTAAAAATAATTTATTATATAGTTCTAATGATAAAAAATTAATAGCTACCGTGGGGGTAGAGGATATGATATTAGTAGAGACAGACGAGGCTATATTACTTTGTCCAGCAGATAGAGCTCAAGATATTAAGCTTTTACTTAAAGAGATAAAAAAAGAAAAATTAGATAAATACTTATGACAAAATTTATTATAAAATTAATTATATTTTTTGGAATTATAGTTGGTATTTGGTTTTTAATATCAGTTATTTCTGGCAATGGTACAGATAATAAGACATTTGTTATTCAAGAAGGTCAGGGTGTTAATAAGGTTAGTAGCGAGCTTTATGATTCTAACCTAATTAAGAATAAATTTGTTTTTGAAACTTGGCTGTGGTTAAAAAAATCAGAATCTAAGGTAATTGCAGGAGTTTATGAAATACCTAAAAATATTTCTATTAGACATTTAAGTAATTTGCTTGTTTTAGGACCAGGACAATCTCAATACGCTGTTACATTATTAGAAGGATGGACTAGAGATTTAATGAGGGATACTTTAGTTAAAGCAGAATTAGACGGTGATAAGTTTATGATTCTTAGTTCTAAAGCTAGTGATTGGCAGGAAGATTATGATTTTTTATCTGACACACCTAATAGGGCTAGCTTGGAGGGTTATATTTTTCCAGATACATATTTTGTAGATCAATTAACTAGTGAAGAAGATTTAATTAGAAAAGCTTTAAATAATTTTGATAGAAAATTGACGCAAGAACTTAGAGATGAAATTGCTTTACAAGGTAAGACAATCTTTGAAGTAGTAAATTTAGCTTCTATTATAGAGAGAGAAGTTCCTCAGTATGATGACAAAAGAATGATAGCCGATGTGTTTCTCAAAAGATTAGAAGCTAATATTGGTTTGCAATCTGACGCAACAGTTAATTATGTAACTGGTAAAGGCTTGGCTCAGCCTAGTTACGCTGATTTAGAAATTGATTCACCATATAATACTTATAAATATCGTGGTTTGCCACCAGGGCCAATATCTAATCCAGGCATAGATAGTATCAAAGCGGTGGTTTACCCAACAAATAATAACTATTATTATTTTCTAACTACTCACGAAGGAGAAGTGATATATAGCTTAGATTATGATGAACATTTGAGAAATAAAGCTCAATATTTAGACTAGTTTTTACTTAGTTTTAGCCAAAAACCTCCTAAAATAGGGGGTTTTTATATTGACAACTTTTGTAATTTATGAGATAATATTATGTTCATTACTAAGGTGAGCAAAACGTGTCTTTTGACCGTATGCCTTAGTAGCGGTCATTCAAAACTTAATAACAAAGGAGGGGAACCATGTTCTCTAATAAAATCTCTGTCGTATTGTTGATGGTTGTGATTCTTATGGCTATACCTGGCAAAGTTCTGTCCCGCAGTGATCATTTCATTAATAGTGATGAGGCGCGGGCTGAACTTAGATGGGATATAATAGGCCAGTGGTCTGACGAAGTCAGATCTCGTTTCGGAATCGTCTGTGATGACGCTCTGAAAACGAATGAAAACAAGTCTACCAAGGTGTATTTGGGTCTCCAATTCGGAGAATTCGAACCTATATTAGGATGGAATTTTCTGAATAATGAGTGGGTTACTGGCCTGCGATATTATCCCAAGTGGGATAACAAAAGGGGATACTTGAATTTCGAGTATCAGTTTTGGTCACAAAGATATTATTACCATGCTCGGATTGAATTTTCTAAGGTAGGATTCGAAGCAGAAGGTCGGGGTGACATTAATGATCACCTAGTCAGCAATGGCTTTGGTCCTTATCTGATTTTCAATCTCCAGCCACGGTATGGCTGGAGGGAGAATAACTTGAAATTTCGAGTTGAGGCTGGGGTTCAATATCACAAATTTGGACCAGAGGCTGTGGTACGGTTCACCTTTACATCGTATTAATCCACCAAGTGGATTATGACCCGTCATGTATATACGTGACGGGTCTTTTTTTTGTTTAGAGTTCTGAATATATTCTATATGGACCAAGATTGACAACATTAAATTTTTACTATATAATAATCACATAAATTAAATATAAATAGCCAAAGACAGTGGGTTTCTAGCTAATCTTAGCCAAGAATTAAATATCCTACCGAGGAAAACATTAGAAAATCATTTGATTTTTCCATAGTCTGCGGTTATTATCGCAGGTTTTTTAAATAGCAATTTTTATTAGTTATAAAGTCAAAAGTCCAAAAGTCTATAAATATTTTATTAAACATTTATATAAATAGGACTTTCAAACTTTTTGACTTTCAAACTTCAAACTCAATTATATGGCTAAAACGAAAGAACAAAAAAAAGAAGCTTTGAAAGCAGTTCAAGATAAGCTTAAAGATAGTAAATCAGTTATTTTTAGTTCAGATACTGGCTCAAATGTAAAAACAATTCAAGAGCTTAGACAAGAACTAAAACAAAACGACGCTGAATATTTAGTAGTTAAGAAAACACTTCTTAGAAAAGCTATTAAAGATATGGGCGAAACAGATCAATTAGATGATTTAGCTGGATCTGTAGCAGTTACACTTTCATATAATGATGAAGTGTCTGGTGCTAAAATTTTAAATAAGTATGCTAAGCAGAGTGAAGTTTTAAATCTTGGCGGTGGTATTTTGGAAAATGCTTTCATTATGCCGGAGATGGTTAAAAAATTAGCTACAATACCTTCAAGAGAAGAATTGTTAGCTAAATTAGTTGGCTCACTTAATAGTCCAATCAGTGGTCTGGTAGGAGTATTAGCTGGCACTACACGTAATTTTGTCGGTGTATTAAATGCTATCAAAGATACAAAAGAAAATTAATTAAATTTTATATAAAAAATTAAGAAAGGAAAAATAATATGTCAGAAGAAAAAAAGACGGAAGAAAAAAAAGACGTAAAAGTCCCTGCAAAGTTTAAAAGCATTGTAGAGGAAGTTGAAAAAATGTCTGTTATAGATCTTTCAGAGTTAGTAAGTATCCTAGAAGACAAATTTGGCGTTAGTGCTGCTGCTCCAGTAGCTATGGCTGCTGCTCCAGCTGGAGGCGAAGAAGCTGCTGAAGAGAAATCTTCATTCAACGTTGAATTAACAGCTGCTGGTGATAACAAAATTGGTGTTATTAAAGCGGTTCGTGAAATCACTCAAGTTGGTCTTAAAGAAGCCAAAGATATGGTTGACGGTGCTCCAGTAAATGTAAAAGAAGGAGTATCTAAAGAAGAAGCTGAAGAAATGAAGAAAAAGCTTGAAGATGGTGGTGGTACTGTAACTTTGAAATAAGAATTCAAAATTAAAAAAGACTCTCTAACGAGGGTCTTTTTTTGTATAAATTTTTTATTCGTTTATAGCTAGAAGATATAGATGTTGATTATTTAAAAGGTAAATTGCTTTTTCGTCTGGATCAATGGCTAGGTCTTTTAAATCATCAAATTTTTGACTAGCATATTGATCTTTAATATTACCTTCTTTATCTAATATAATAACTCTATTATTATTTGGATCTATAATATATAGGTAATCAGAATCTCTAAAAGTTTTGATAATTGCACCTGCCCCTATATTTGGACGAGGGGTGTGATAATCAAATTCTTCTGAAACACCTTTGAGTAGATTTTTGATATTACCATTATTAGTTATAATGTAAACACTACCATCTATAGTTAAACTGGAAGTTTGAGAAGTATCTATTTCTTCTTTTACCCAAGGTTGTCCATTGGCAAAACCACCACCGCTTTCAGGGTATTTAAATATTTGATTGTTTTGATTATCTAAAACGTATAGATTATTTCCATAAACAGTTAAATCTTTTACGGAAGTATTATTAATAGCTTGTTTCAGATCACCAGTTATTTCTTTTTTTTCTAAATCAAAGATAATATAATTTATTTCGTTATTAGCATTAAGACTACTCAGGACTACTTTATTTTTGTCAGGCCAATCAGTCATTGATTGAATAACTTGTTCGCCTGTAAAGTTAAATATTTCTTCTAGAAGATTATCTTTTATTTGATAAAGTTTATTATCACCAAAAATATAGAAGATGCCATCTTTTTGTACAATATCTTGAGTACTTACAAGGGATGTACTCATATCAAATAATTTTACTGGAGAAGGCACAACGTATATATGGCGTATTTTATTTATTTTATGAAATACTGTTTCAGATAGTTTAGCTATTTGTTCTTCTTGATTTGGAGAGCTTGCTGTTAATTCTAGGATTAAAGTCTGAATTTCTAAAAGTAGTTTTTCAGCAGCCTCTTCATCATCATATATTAATTTAGCATCTACTTCTTTATATTTTGTATTAATAGTTATCAAAGTATTATTGTAATGCTCATTTTTATCATCATCAGCTTTTTCTTGTGTTAAAAATACTAAGCTTTGTAAAAATATTAAAATAATCACGAATAATACAACAACTGCTATTTTTTTCTTAGTATTTAAATTTTGAAACCAAAAATATTTTTTATGCGTTATTATATTAATATTATCTATAGTTTTTTCTTCTTTTTTCTTTCTAAATTTTGGTGAAAATAAAAATAGTAGGCTGTTTTTTATTTTTTTACCAACAAAAGTAAAAATAGAACCAATAGTTTTGAAATATAAAGCGATTAAAGCAAACAGCTGTCCTATTTTTTTAGCTAGACCTATATTTTTGAAGCCACCTACGTCTATAACTGTTTTAGTACGAGGGGCAGTGGGTGAGTGATCTGCTTCGGTTTTTATAGTGTCTGTTACTACTTCATCTTCTAAGTCAATTGGTTTTTTAATTTCATGGGGGTGTATTTCCCTGTCACTAGTACCTGGTTTTTTAATTATTATAGAATTAAATGTTACGAAGTCAGGCACACTTTCTAGTAACTCATTTATTTTGATTGCCGCTGCAGAAGGGGAATACTTTTTAATTATTTGTTTTACTTTTTCTTTAGAAATATAGTCAAAAAGAGAATTGGTAGAAATAATTAAACCATCCCCATCATCTAATTCACCAGAAATGATATCTGAAAAGGCTTTACTGGGATTAATTTCAGTATTTTTAGCCATAATAGTAGTGATCTGCTTATTATGTATCAGGAGACCATTCACATTACCAATACTGGCCATATAGGTATTATTATTATAAATAATGCCTACGGCTAGATCTAAAGTGTTTATCCAATTACGAATTTTAATAGAAGCAGCCATCTCAGGTAAGAGTTGGTTAATTTGCTGAAGGATTTCTTCTAATAGAATTTCCGGGTCATCTTGACCGCTAGTATCAAAGTAAGTAGCAATTTCATTGATCAATTGATCAATATAAGCTTGTTGATCAAGTTTATGTTTAGGTAATTCCAGCATAATAAACAAACGACCATGATCAGAAGAGTCACTCATATATACTTCAGAGAGCTCTCGAGCATTAATATGGTCGTGAGTAAATATTTTGTGGTATTTTAAAGACATGATTTTACTTTTATAGCAATTAATATTATACTATATTTAAGTATTTTAGTAAATAAATTTTTAGATAAATATTATGCTTGAACAAATACTTTCGTCAGTTGCTAGAACCAAAATACTAAAGTTTTTTTGTGTGCACTCTCAAGAAAAATTTTTTGTTAGGGAATTGGCTCGAAGATTAAATTTACAACTAAATTCTATTAGACGTGAATTAGCTAATTTAGAAAAATTTGGTTTTCTTAAGTCTGAAGAAGATGCAGGTAAAAAGTATTATCATACTAATTTAGAATTTTCTTTATTTACTGAAATTAAAAATCTAGTTTTTAAATCATTGGCTTTAGAGGAAATGGCTATTGCTGATAAGATGTCAAAAGTTCCGGGGCTAAAGCTTTTATTATTTACAGGCATTTTAACTGAATCTCCAGCTGTTACAGACGTATTAATAGTTGGTAAGGTTAATAAAGCTAAATTTGATAAATATCTTAAAAAAATCGCTGAAGGTTTGCCAGAGGATTTGCGTTATACATTTTTACCACTTAAAGAATATTTGTATAGGTTAGATATTACAGATAAATTTATTTATGATATTTGGGCAAATCCCTATGTAATAGTAGTAGATAAAATATCAGAGAGCATTAAACAAAAAAGACTAGAGGATTATCAGTTTAAGCATTTTAAGAAGGATAAATAATAAATAAATAGAAAATTTATGAAAAAAGTAGCTTTATTTTTATTAGTATCATTTTTTTTAATAACTGGTGCTAGTTGTAGTAATAAAAAAGAATCATGTGACAATTTTACCTATTCATATTGCCCTGATTATTGTGAAAGAGTTTGTAGGTCTAGTAGTCCACCATGTGAAGACGACGCACAGCCCTGTCTACGAAATGCTGACTGTGATGGTCCTGGTAGTTGTGTTGAAAAATAAATGACCTTAGTTTTTAATATATTAAATAAAGAAGTGGGAGCTTGGCAAGTTGTGCGTGACGGCCAAGTTTTGATTTCCCACAATTTTGATATTATCAGAGGAGAGGATAAAAGTCTTTTACATCTTCAAAAATTGTTAGATGATAATAAATTAAAATTACAAGATTTTACAAACTGTGTGTTATTAGTTAAAGATGCTAGTATGACGCAGGTTAAAATATTTACTACTATTATTAATACTTTGGCTTGGCAATTTGATTGGCCAATAGTAGCTGATTATTATTTCAAAGAAGATAATGAACAAGCTTTGGCTAAGTTATTAAAAGAATTAGCTAAAATAAAAAAGTTTACAGCTGTTAATCCTAAATATAACCGCGAGGTAGATATCAGTATTTCTAAAAAACAGCCAAAGTATAAGATAGTTAAATAATTAGATTTCGTATCTAGTACGGAATGACTAGTGATAAAATAACACTACTTGTTTTCAAGTGGTGTTTTATGTTGTATTTATACACAGATATGTGGATAACTAGGGTGTTGGATTGTGTTGACTATTTAGCTAGTGGTGGGGTATAATGTATTTAAATCCCATGGAAGTGGAAAAAAGTGGGGAATTTATAAATATAACTGTGGATAAGTATTCTATATATGTTTATTGGCGAGTATAAATACAACCTAGATGATAAGAACCGTTTAGCCTTACCTAGTAAGTTTAGGAAGCTTTTTACGTCTGGCGCAGTTATTACTAAAGGACTAGACAATTGTTTATTCATATATACAGATAAAGAGTGGAAAAAGTTAGCCGACAAGTTGGCTAGCTTACCTTTTTCACAAGCAAAATCTCGAGCTTTCTCTCGTATGATGTTGGCTGGAGCTATGGATGTTAATTTAGACAAGCAAGGTAGGATTATTTTACCTGATTATCTAAAAGAATTTGGAGGATTGAATAAGAAAGTAGTTATTGCTGGTTTATATAATCGTCTTGAAGTTTGGGATGAAAAGATGTGGTCTAAATATCAACGTACTTCTGAAAAAGATTCCAATGAGATTGCTGAAGGTTTAGTAGATTTAGGAATTTAATATGAGCCAAGATTATAAGCACATCAGCGTGCTTGTTGATGAGGTGACCCATTTTTTAGCTCCCCAAAAGAATCAGAATTATATTGACCTTACTTTGGGAGGCGGAGGACATAGTAAAGCTATTTTAGTCAAGACTGGGCCACAAGGAAAGTTGTTGGCTTTTGAGATGGATCAGAGAGCTATTAAGGCTGCTAAAGATAATTTGAAAGAATATAAAGATAGATTAATAATTACAAATAATTCTTACGTACATTTAGAATCAGAACTTAAAAGACATAAGATCGAAAATATTTCTGGCATTGTTGCCGATTTAGGTTTATCGTCTGACCAATTGGATAAAGCTGATAGAGGCTTTTCATTCAAGGATCATGGATCACTGGACATGAGGTTTGATCCAAATGGTCAGACGCTTACCGCTTCAGATATAGTTATGAATTGGACTGAAGCGCAAATTTTAAAAATATTTCGGGAGTATGGTGAAGTAAAACAGGCGCGCCGCCTGGCCGAGGGACTTGTCGCTTGGCGAAAAGATTTAGATAAACAAAAACAAAAATCTATAAAAACTTCCATGCTTGTCAGCATCATACTCCGAATATTGAATATAAAAGAAGAATCTTTAAAACGATTTCGCATTCACCCAGCCACTCAGGTATTTCAGGCACTTCGTATTGCAGTTAATGATGAGTTGGGTAATTTACAAAAAGTTTTGCCACAAGCTTATAATATACTATCTCCAGGCGGGCGCCTGGCAGTAATCAGTTTTCATTCTCTTGAAGATCGCATTGTAAAGCATTATTTCAAGGATTTGAGTAGAGGATGTATTTGCCCGCTAGAGACTCCTGTTTGTAGGTGTAATAATAAGCCAAAGGTTAAGCTAATCACTAAAAAGGCTATTAAACCCAGCCAGGAAGAAATAGCTAAGAATAAGCGTAGTCGTAGTGCTATATTAAGAGTAATAGAAAAAATATAAAAATATAAAATGTTAAAAACAAAAACAAAATTAAGTAGTGTCTGGCAAATTATCAAAAAAGGAAATACCTTTATGGTAGTTACCTTGGTGTTACTATTGATGACCATGCTAGTTTCAACTAATTACGCTAATAGTCAAAGCTTAGAGAGAAATGACTTAGGTCAGCAAATTAAAATGACTGAGGATGATCTTAGATTGCATAATACTAATGTTAGTGAATTGCAAACTACAGAAAGAATTGAGCAAGAGAGTCAAAGGCTTGATTTAGTAAAAATTCAAGCCGAGAATATTTATTATGTAGATGGAGATCATGATTTAGTTGCCTTAAAATAAAGCTTGTTAATTATATATGAATTTTTTTAGATCTCAGAATGTGCAAATATCTGGTTTTAGAATAAATGCCCTCTGGTGGGGTATTTTTTTCTTGATGTTGATTATTATAATTCGATTATTTTATGTTCAAATTTTAAATAATGAACATTATTTTAACTTAGGTTTAAACCAAAGATCAATTGTTAAAGATATTAAGCCTGAAAGAGGGCGTATTTTTGCTATAGTAGGTGATAATCAGAATGATCAATTATATCCTTTAGCGGTTAATAAGGTTTATTATGAAATTAGCGTTGATCCATCTAAAATTACCAGACCACAAAATATAGCAGATATTTTTATCGAAGTATTAGCCATTGAAGAGCAAGAGGATAAAGATAAAATTTTAGCCAAGATTAAGAAAGAAAATCGATTTTATGAGTCAATTGCTAAGGATATTCCTAGAGAAAAAGTAGAGATTTTACAGGAAAGGTTTGAAGAGATTCGTTTTGATATTAATAAAGGTAAATCAGATGAAGATCAATTACTTGATTTAACAGCTTTGGGAGTAAATTTTGTAAAAAATGTTTTGCGTTATTATCCTGATAAAGAAATTGGTTCTCATATTCTTGGATTTTTAGGTTATGGAAATCAAGGAATTGATAGAGTGGGTAAATATGGCTTAGAGGCTTATTTTGAAAATGATTTAGCAGGTTTAGAAGGTCAGGTAGTTGGAGAGACTGATGTGGCTGGTAGATTATTAACAGGAAATGATGGTAAGGCAGTAGAAAATGGAGCAGACATTATTTTAACTATTGATCGAACAGTTCAATATGCCGCTTGTAAATCTTTAGAAAAAGCCGTAGCTCAATATGAAGCAGAGTCTGGTACGGTAATTATCTTAGAAACATCTACTGGAGCTATTAGGGCTATGTGTAATTATCCTAATTTTGACCCTAATAATTACAGCCAAGTAGAGAATGGTGATGTGTATAATAATTTAGCAGTATATCATGCCTATGAACCTGGCTCAGTAATGAAATCTATTTCCATGGCCATTGCTATTGATCAAAGCAAGGTTACACCGAGTACTCTTTATAATGATGAGGGAGAAATAAAATTTGCCGGTGGTTATACTATTAGAAATTCAGATCTAAAAGCTCATGGCATGGTTGATATGAAAGAAGTCCTAGCTTCATCTTTAAATACAGGTATTATTTATGCAACTTCAGAAGTTAATAATAAAATTTTTGAAGATTACATGAAAAAATTTGGTTTTGGCGATAAAGCTGGTTTAGCTATTAGTCAGGATAGTGCTGGTAATATTTCTTCATTATCTAAAAAAGGTGATATTTATAAAGCTACTGCATCCTATGGGCAAGGTATTACTGTAACACCACTGCAGATGGTCACAGCGATTAATGCGATTGCTAATCGAGGAGAATTAATGAAACCTTATATTGTTAGTAGAATTGATTACCCAGATGGATATCAAGAGGTTTATGGCCCAGTTAAAGATAGGAGAGTAATAGACCTTAGTACGGCTTCTCAGCTGTCGGCTATGATGGTTCATGTAGTTGATTCGGGACATGCTGGTAAAGCGGCAGTAGAGGGGCATTATGTAGCTGGAAAGACTGGTACAGCTCAGGTAGCTAATCCAGAGACCGGTAAATATCATATTGATAAGACAATCCATAATTTTATAGGTTTTGCTCCTAACGATGATCCAAAATTTACTATGATTACTAAATTAGATTATCCTACGGCAGCTCGATTTTCATCTGATACAGCTGCACCATTATTTGGTGAAATTGCTAAATTTTTGTTAGAATACTATCAGATAGCACCTAATCGTTAAACCCCCTAAATCCCCCTTGTCAGGGGGACTTGAGAGGTATTAAATAATATTTTAAATAATTCCCCCTTGACAAAGGGGGTTGGGGGATTAGATAATAATAGCATGTTAAAAATATTACATTTTATTTTGAAATTATTGGCTAAGGCGGTAATAAAAAAATACCAGCCCAGAGTAATAGCTATCACTGGTTCAGTGGGAAAAACTTCTTCTAAAGAGGCTATTTCAGTAGTTCTAAAAGCTAAATTTAATACTAGAGCTCCTAGTAAGAATTTTAATAATGAAATTGGCACGCCACTTACTATTTTAGGTCAGCAAAAATCACCAGGTAAAAATATATTAGCTTGGTTTTGGATTTTCCTATTAGCTTTAAAATTATTATTAATAAAAGACAAGGTGAATGGCGAAGCCAGAGAGGGTGGCCTGGGCCATAAAAATTATCCAGAGGTATTAGTTTTAGAAATGGGTGCGGATAAGCCAGGAGATATAAAATACCTTACTTCTATTGCCAAGCCAGATATATCAGTAATTACTGCCATTGGACCTAGCCACATAGAATTTTTTAAGACTATAGACAATATTGTTAAAGAAAAGAGTTCTATTTTAGATAGATTAAACAAAGACGGTTTAGCAATTTTAAACAATGACGATGCTAATTTGCAAAAAGTAATTGAAACTTGTCAGGCTAAGATTTATAGTTTTGGTAGAAAAGAAGGTTCTGATGTTAAAATTTCGGATATAAAAATTACTGCTAGAGATAATACTTATGGCACTAGTTTTAAATTAACTCATCAGGGCTCTGAAGTGCCTATGTTCTTACCTTATGTATTAGGTTGGCAGCATGCTTATGCAGCGGCTAGTGCAACAGCTGTGGCTTTATATATGGAAATGAATTTAGTAGATATAGCTAAGAGGTTATTAAAATATAAGCCAGCAAGGGGCAGGACTAATTTAATAAAAGGAATAAAAAATACTTGGATAATTGATGATTCTTATAATGCCTCACCGCAATCTGCTAAGGCAGCGCTAGATATTTTATCTGATATGCCAGTAGAGGGTAGGAAATTCGCAGTTCTAGGAGATATGTTAGAATTAGGAGCCTTAACTGAAGAAGCTCACCAAGAAATTGGTAGAGAGTTAGTACGTTTAGGTATTGATTATTTGTTTGTAGTAGGGGAGAAGTCTCGTGATATTGCCAGAGGAGCTAAAGAAGCAGGTATGGATAAAGATAATATTTATCACTTTCCTTTTACTGCCGAAGCAGGTGCATTTTTGCAAGAAAGATTAAAAGAAAATGACCTTATACTTATTAAGGGATCACGTAGCGCTAAAATGGAACAAATTGTCTATGAAATAATGGACAAGCCTTGGTTGGCTAAAGATTTATTAGTGGGGCCAGTAGTTAAATAACTTGACTATAGATTAAATATTTGTTAGAAATACTCTTGTTATTAGGCCCCACCCATTCGATTTCACTCAGGGTGTTGGGCATTTATATTTTTTATATGGCCCCATCGTCTAACGGTTAGGACGCCAGGTTCTCAACCTGGTAATCAGGGTTCGATTCCCTGTGGGGTCACCACGTAAAATTCGCTACGCTCATCACGTGGCACAGCCAGCTCGCTTTAGGGTGAGTTTTTTATTTTTAGACAAAAAGAATAGGATCCACGTTGCATTATGCATTGTGGATCCTTGTTAGTTAGGAAGGATGGTGTATGATTAGGTTGTGGGTGGAGATGACTTCTCCAGTGAGAGTTTTTAGGACGACTTTGTAATGGTCGCCTGATAATACGTCTCGGTGACGGACAGTGAATGTCTGCCCAGTATTGATGTTGGTGAGTTCCAACACACAGCGTTGGGGAGATGGGTTCACTATTCTAGTGAATATAATGTCAGACCATTCAACTTGGTAGTCTTTGGCGTAGAAATCTTTGGACCAGTCGCGACCATCTTCCATGGTAAAAGCGATATGACTATCGCCGAGCCAGGGGATATCATTGGCTATAATACCGGTAAGAGCTAAAGCTATCAATACTATAATAGTCGTTTTCATGAGAGACTCCCTTCAAGGGTTTATGTTCCTTCCTTGGAACGTTGAGGAAATCAGAATGATTTCCTATTTGTTGTATAGAACATGCTCGTGGAGCATTACTGTAGTATAGCACAAAATAGCATTATTGTCAATACATTAAATAAATAGTTTTATAAACACCATATTATTGACCCATTCGACTCGTTACACTCGCTCAGGGTCAATCCTGCCATCGGCTCTGAGGCAGAAACCTCGTCGCTCAGGCTCGAAGAGAGCAAAGCCGAACGGATTGACAATATCTAATATTTCTGTTAATATTTACCTCGTTATAATAACAAAACTATGAAAGCAGTAATTAAAACAGGTGGGAAACAATATCAAGTTGCCAAAGGCGATACTATTAAGATTGAAAAGTTACCAGAAGCTGAAGAAGGCAAAAAGGTAGTTTTTGATACAGTTTTACTTTTAGTAGATAAAGATAAAGTAACAGTTGGTAATCCTACTGTAGCTAAAGCTAAAGTTGAAGCTACTCTAGTAAGAAATTTTAAAGATAAAAAAATTGATGTCTTAAAATATAAAAATAAGACCAGATATAGAAAACATTATGGTCACCGTCAACAGTTAGCTGAAGTAAAGATTGATAAGATTGTAGTTTAAAATAATATCAAATATAAAATCCCGCCTCTAGCGGGATTTTATATTTATATCTTTTTTCTATTCTTTAATGCCGAAGTCAGTGTAATCTCATCAGTGTATTCTATATTAGCACCCATTGGTATGCCACGAGCTAGTTGGGTGATTGTTACTGGATAATCTTGAAGAAATTTTGATAGATAGATAGTAGTAGCTTCACCTTCCATGCTTTGATCAAGAGCTAGGATTATTTCTGTAACGCTATTATCTTTTATTCTGTTAGCTAGTTCTTTTATTTTTAATTTATCAGGCGTAATACCTTCCAGGGGGCTGAGTAATCCATTAAGTAAATGATAGACACCATTAAATTCAGAAGTTTTTTCTACAGCCTCTACGTCTTGATTATTAGCTACTATACAAATAGTACTTTTATCTCTTTGTGGATTACGACAAATACTACACAGACAATCATCTGTTAGATTATAACATTGTGGACAAAGATGAATATTTTTATAAGCGCCAGCCAAAGCTTCAGACAATTCTTTAATATCTTCTTTTCTATGAAGTAAATTAAAAACCAACCTGGAAGCAGTTTTTGGTCCAATTCCAGGTAGTTTATCAAATTCATTTATCAG
>JABHYW010000045.1 GCA_018656655.1 Candidatus Komeilibacteria bacterium
ATATAAAAAATAAAATAGAAATTATATTTAATAATCAAGAGCAGAGGACTGATTTAATTAATAAAGGTTTAGAAAGAGCTAAAGAATTTTCTTGGTGTAAAGTAGCTAAAGAGACTTTAGAATATATATTAGAATAAAAAAAGCAGCCTATTAAATTAAGCTGTTTTTTTAGTTTAACTATAAAAGGTCTAAATAGACATCATAAGCCGAATTCTGTCTAGGATGATCATCTATCTAGGATTACAATTGCTTGTAATCTCAAGCAGCCTCCCCGCCGCGTCAGACGCGGCCTATTTGGCCTTACACCGGATAGAAGTTTACCTCTTTCTACATGTCGCCATGTTGACGTGTCAGCTAATTATCTGACATTTTCACCCTTATCACCCTTCGCGTAAAGCTATAGGTGAAGTAATATTCTCTGTTGCACTTGTCCTATCCCTAATTTGCATTAGAAACGGTTGGCGTTACCAACTATCTTTTTTGTGGTGTTCGGACTTTCCTCTAACTATAGCTTTACGCTATAACTAGCAATCATCTCAGTCTATTTAGACCTTAAACAACAATATACAATATTTTGCTTGTTTTGTCAAGAGAAATATCAAATTAGATATTTACTAAATACAAGGCAAATGATATGATTATCTATATGAAAAAAGCTAATTTTATTGTAAATATTGCCTTAGTACCTATTGATTATACAATAGTAGTTTTAGCTGCTTTATCGGCTTATTTTTTAAGGTTTTCAGAGTCTGTAGAAGGGATAAGGCCAGTTTTTTATGAAATGCCTTTAACAGAATTTACGGGTCTAGCATTTAAAGTGGCCTTGTTAGCTATAATAGTTTTTGCTTTAAGTGGTTTCTATGCCATGAAAGATAAAAAACTAGCTAAAGAGTTGCCAAAGATTTTTGCAGGTGTATCCACAGTAGGTATTGTTATTGTCTTAGCTATTTTTTGGCAGAAGGAATTATTTTCTTCTCGTTTTATTATAATTTTTTCTTGGGGTATTACTATTATATATCTTTTTATATCTAGAATAATAATTTTCGCTATTAGAAATTATTTTCTTAAAAAAGGTTATGGCTTATCTCGAGTCATAGCTTTAGGTAGTGAGAGCAGTCGTCAGGCAATTGTAGCTACTTATAAAAAAAATCCGCAAATGGGTTATAAGATTGTAGCTGAATTTGATAATTTAATAGATTTAGAAAATTCAAATGAAATCGCAGAACAAATAAAAAATAAACAAATTGATAATTTGATTCAAACAGATTCTAGTATAGAAAAAAAAGAAGCTCTTAATTTATTAACTTATTGTCAAGAAAATCATTTAAATCTTAGATATGTAGCTAGTCTTTTTCAAACTCAAAGTTTACATTTTAATATAAACTCTGTAGCTGGCCTGCCAGTTATAGAAATTCAAGGTACGCCTTTAGATGGTTGGCGTCGGGTATATAAAAGAATATTTGATTTAATAATAGCTGTTTTGTTACTCATAATTTTATCGCCAGTATTTATAATAATAGCTATAGCTATTAAATTAAATTCTAAAGGACCAATTTTTGTAAAATTATCTAGAGTTGGTAATAAAGGAAGGCTTTTTGGAATGTATAAATTTCGTTCTATGGTGAAAGACGCTGATAAAATGAAATCAGAAGTAATGCAATATAATGAAAGAGTTGATGGGCCACTGTTTAAAATGAAAGATGACCCCAGAGTTACAAAGGTAGGTAAATTTTTAAGGAGAACTAGCTTAGATGAATTACCTCAGCTTATAAACATTTTAGGAGCTAGCATGAGCTTGGTTGGACCACGACCGCATGAACCAGCCGAAGTAGATAAATATAAAAAAGGTTATAAAAAATTATTATTTATTAAACCTGGCATTACTGGAATGGCTCAAGTTTCTGGCCGGGCAAATTTAGACTTTAGTGAAGAGGCTAAATTAGATATTTTTTATATAGAAAATTGGTCTGTATTACTTGATTTAATAATCTTATTAAAAACTCCTATGGCAGTTATTAAGGGTGACCAAGGATAATATGAAAAAAATTGCTTTTGCTCATGATCATTTATTTCAAATAGGTGGAGCTGAGAAAGTTCTAGTAGCTTTAGCTAGCCTAGATTCTCAGGCACCTATTTTTACTTTGATAAATGATCCTAAAATAACTAAAAAAATTCTCAATCAAAAGAATATAATTACTTCTAATTTGCAGAAGATTCCAGGTATCAATAAACTTTTTAAATATTTTTTGGTATTAATGCCTAGAGTTTGGGAAAAAACAGACTTAAGTAATTATGATTTAGTTATTTCTTCATCTTCAGCCTTTGTTAAAGGTGTAAAAACAGGGCACAATAATAAACATATTTGCTATTGTCATGCACCTACTAGATATTTATGGGATGATAAAGAGGAATATATAGGTAATTTACCAGAAGGAAAAATTCTTAAGAATTTTTTACCTAAAGTTTTAAATAAATTACAAAATTGGGATTTTTCTAAAGCTCAAGATGTTAATTATTTTATAGCTAATTCACATTTTATAGCTAAGAAAATAAAAAAACATTATAAAAAAGATTCAATAGTAATTCATCCGCCAGTTCGAGTAGCTGATTTTCATTTGTCTAATCAGGTGGAGGATTATTATTTAATAGTTTCTCGTTTAAGGCCATATAAAAAAGTGGATTTAGCTATCCAGGCGTTTAATAATTTAAAATTACCACTTAAAATTATTGGTGGTGGTTCTGAATTAAAAAGATTAAAAAAAATGGCGCATTCTAATATTGAATTTTTAGGAGAAGTTTCAGATAAAGAAAGAAATTATCATCTATCCCGTTGTAAGGCTTTTATTTATCCGCAATTAGAGGATTTTGGCATTTCTGCTTTAGAGGCAATGGCTTCTGGTAGACCAGTTATAGCTTATGGTCGAGGTGGCGCTTTAGAAACAGTAGTAGATAATCAGACGGGTTTATTTTTTGAAGAACAAACTTGGGAATCTTTAGCTCATAAAATATTGAGATTTGATTCGTCCAAATTTGATTCTAAAATTATTAGAAATCATGCCAAAAATTTTGACGAGCAGAAATTTAAACAAAAAATGCTTAATTTTATTGAAGCTTTATGAATATAGGTATAGACATTAGAGCCTTAGGCAATAAAAAATTAACAGGTATTGGCAAATATATTTATCATGCCATTACCCATCTTTTAGAATTGGATAAAGAAAATAATTATTATTTATTTAGTTCTGGTTTAAAAGAAGATCCTTACACTGAATTAGATTTTAACCAACCCAATGTTAAACATTTTCATTTGTCAGTTCCTAATAAATTATTGAATTTAAATTTAATAACAGGTATTAACTCTAATATCTGTCAAAAGTTTTTTAAAGATATAGATTTATTTTGGATGCCAAATATTAATTTTTGTAATTTACCAAAAAACTTTCCTATGATTTTGACAGTTCATGACTTATCTTTTCTCCATAGTAGAGAATTTTATTCTTTGAAAAGGAGATATTGGCATAAGTTAGTTAATGTAGAAAATTTAGTTACACAAGCTGATAAAATTATAGCTGTTTCTGGTAATACAAAAAGAGATCTGATGCGTTTTTTTCCTTTAAATGAAGATAAGATTAGTATTATAAATCCAGGCATTGATTCAATTCCCATGAATGAAGTAAGGGCCAAGGAATTATTAAGTGATTTTGATTTACCAGATAAGTTTTTTATTTATTTAGGAACACTTGAACCCCGTAAAAATATAGATAGTGTTATAAAAGCCTTTGATAGGTATCATTTAGAGTATCCTGATGTGCATTTGGTAGTAGTAGGGGCTAAAGGTTGGGTTTATAGAAAGTTATTACAAAAAATAAAGAAACGACCTTTTATTCATTATTTAAATTATGTAGAATCTCCAGCTAAAGATGCTTTGTATTATATGAGTCAGGGTTTAATTTGGCCGTCTTTTTATGAGGGTTTTGGTTTTCCACCAATGGAGGCTATTTCTTATAAAACGCCAGTAATAGTTTCTTACAAAACATCACTTCCAGAGACAAATAAACAACAAGCTTTATATGTTGATCCTTATAATATTAGTGATATTTATAAAGCTTTAAAGTTTTTAACTGAAGATAAAGAATTAATAAAACAATTAAAAGCTTCAGCTAAAACTTTTAAGGTTCCGCAATGGGAAAATCAGGCACAACAAATTTTAGATTTATTTAATAGCTATCACCCACGGGGTGATCACCCTGTGGGTGATAAAAAATTTGAATAAAATATATACAAATGAAGATAGTAATTGATTTTAGAATATTTGGTACAAAATCAGGAGGGCTTGGTCGTTATAATCAAGAGTTTTTAGATAATATAAAAAAACTAGATACTAATAATCAATATATTTTATTATTTAAAGAAGATCCTGGAATAAATTTACCAGATAATTTTAAAGTTAAGATTTGCGACTGTCATTGGTATGGAATAAAAGAACAAATAGTTTTGCCTTGGCTTTTATATAGATTAAAGCCAGATTTAGTGCACTTTCCTCATTTTAACGTACCAATTTTTTATTCTGGCAATTTTGTTGTAACAATCCATGATTTAATTATGACTAAATTTCCAAGTCGTAAAGCTAGTACTTTAAATACTATTTGGTTTACAATAAAATATTGGTTTTATAAGCAGGTGATTAGAAATGCTGTTAAAAATTCTAAAAAAATAATTGCTGTTTCTAATTTTACAGCCAAAGATATAAAAGAATATTTTAAATTAGGAGATAGTGAATCTAAAAAAATTAAAGTAGTTTACGAAGGTGTCAGTAAACACGATAGTAGTCAAAAAGAGCCTTTTCAATTACCACAAAATTATTTTCTTTATATTGGTAATGCTTATCCTCATAAAAATTTGGAGTTTTTAATAAAAGCTTTTAAAGAGTTTTGGCAAAAACATTCAGAATATTATTTAGTATTAGTAGGTCAAAAAAATTATTTTTATGAAAAATTAGCTAAAGATATTGATTGCCCCAATATTATTTTCAGTGGTTATGTTCCAGATGATAAATTAGCAGTTTATTATAAAAATGCCAAAGCTTATGTTTTCCCGTCTCTTTATGAAGGATTTGGTCTGCCACCATTGGAGGCGATGCAGTATGGTTTACCAGTTTTATCTAGTAATTCTAGCTCTTTACCAGAAATATTAGGACATAGCGTTCTTTATTTTAATCCTAAAGATAAAGATGATTTAAAGAAAAAAATGTTTGAGATTATAAATAATAATGATCTGCGTAATAATTTAATTAGGGCAGGTTATAAACAAATAGATAGGTATTCTTGGCATAGGATGTCTAAAGAAATTTTGGAAATCTATAAAAAATAGATAATGTTTAAATTAATTGAACCATCTTTGTTTTTTATAAAAATTCTGGTATAATATATCTTGATACTAGTTATGGTAAAGAAAAAAATACAAAATAAAAAATCAGACGTTTTTGAATTAAAAAAAGATCTAGTAGAGGACTTAGATCAATTTTTGTTGGACGCTGATTTTGGAGTAGCCAGCGTTAAGGAAGAAAAGCAAAAAGCTTTACAAGAGCTTGATAAATTAATCAAGCAAGATTTATCATATTCTCAGATTTTAAATAGTATCAAGAAAGAAGTTAAAGCCGAGATAAAGATAGAAGAAACAGAGAAGGTACAAAATTTGGAAGATTTAGCTACTAATTCAGCTCATGTTATAGATTTAAGAAAATCAAAAGTTGAACCTTCAGTAAAACCAAAATTTGATTTTGCAAAATATAAAGATTCTTTTATTAAATCTTATGGTAAATCAACTAAAAAAATTAATTGGCAATTACCTAAAATTAAAAATACTAGTTTTAGTGTAGCTTTAAACAAATCTTTACTTTTTGCACTTATTGTAGCTGTTATATTATTGCCTATCAGAGGCATGGTAATGTTTGGGCAGATAAAGAATGATAAAGGAAAAATATTAAACTTTAGTCAAGAAGGCCTAATTAGTTTACAATCAGGAGTAATATCAGCTTCAGAAAATTCTTATCAAGAAGCCCAGGGTAACTTTCAAAGTGCTTTAGATAATTTTTCTCAAGCACAGGATGTCTTGAACGAATATCAAAGATGGATGCTTAATGCGGCTAGTTTGATGCCTGTAGTCGGTAAACCGATTTCTCTTAGTAGAAATATGCTTAGTGTGGCTACAAACATATCTGAAGCAGCTACTGTCTTAAATCAAACCTTACAAAGTAATGGTAACCCAACTGAGTATATAGTACTATTAAATGATCAAATAAATAAAACTTTACCATATTTAGAATCAGCTAATGCGGATTTAGAGGGCATTTCCTCATCTCTTTTACCAGCTAATTTTAGAGAATATTTTGATAGTTTAAAACTTTATTTACCATCTACTATTGCTAATCTAGAAGAATTAAATGATATCTTTTCATTAAGTTCAGATTTATTAGGACATAGCAGTGAAAAAAGATATGTAGTGCTTTTTCAAAATAATAATGAAATAAGAGCAACGGGAGGTTTTATTGGTAGCTTTGCTTTATTTGATGTTTACCAAGGTAAGATTGTAAATTTAGAAATTCCAAAAGGGGGTTTATATGATTTAGAAGCCGGGCAAGGACCTAGACTTAAAGCACCTCAAGCTTTGTCACTTATAAATTCTGGATTTAATATTTGGGATGCAAATTGGTGGTATGATTTTCCTACTTCAGCTCAGAAAATAATTTGGTTTTATCAACAAGCTGGGGCAAGTTCCTTAGATGGTGTAATAGCTATTAATGCTAATGTTTTAGCCGAACTTTTAGCAGTCTTAGGGCCAGTTAGTCTGGAAGATTATGGCATTACTATAAATCAAGAAAATATTTTTGATGTTTTACAAGAAGAGGTAGAGTTAAATTATGACGAGGAATTAAACCAACCAAAGGCAGTGATAGCTGATTTAGTGCCAATTGTTTTGGAGAAATTATTATCTAATAATGATAAGCATAAAGAAGTTGTAGAAGTTTTTGCTAAGACCTTAGCCTCTAAAGATATTCAAATTTATAGTGAAAATAAAGTTACTCAGGATTCTTTAGTTAATTTTGGCTGGTCAGGTAAGAGCTTGGATTATAATAAGGATTATTTAGCTGTTATTAACACTAATATTGCTGGTGGTAAAACCGATAATAATATTTATCAAACCATTGATCATCAAGCTAGGATTTCAGTTAATGGAGAAATAATAAATACACTTAAAATTACTAGATCGAATAAAGCAGAGGAGGAGGCTTTATTTGGTGGCCTCTATGGAGGTAACACCAGTTATCTTAGAATTTATACACCTTTGAACAGTGAATTTATAGAAGCAGTCGGCTTTGATAAAATTCCAGATAATTATTTTGCAGGTAATGAAAATGCTCAGATAGATAAGGATTTAGCTCAGGAGGAAATTAAAATGATTGATAATAATTCAGCTACTGAAATATACACATCTTTAAATAAAACTGTTTTTGCTAATTGGATGACCTTGGCTCCTGGAGAAACTAAAACTGTACTTATAAAATATAAGCTGCCATTTAGATTAGATTTAGGAGATCCTTTGGTAAATAATTGGTGGCAAAAAATGTTTAAGAAAAATGTTAATTTAGATAACTATAGTTTAGTAGTTCAATCTCAATCTGGTTTAAAAAATAATTTATTAAACTCATCAGTTATTTTGCCTGATAATGTAAAATTGATTTTTAATAATGCCAGTGATCAGGCTAGTATGAATGTTACTGATAATTTATTAACATATACAAAGGAATTAAATCGTGATCAATACTTTGGTTTTATTTTAACAAATAAATAATTTTAGATGTGGCAAAAGCTTTGGCATAAAATTAATAATAGTGTCACAGGAGGTGCGTTGATAATCGCCTTTTTTTCTTTTTTGGCTAAAATATTTGCTTTGCTTAGAGAAAAATTAATTGCTCATAATTTTGCGGCTAGCGAAATGGCAGATGTTTATTACTCAGCTTTTCGTTTACCGGATTTAATATTTAATACTTTAGTTTTAGGAGCTTTGACCTCGGCTTTTATTCCAGTATTTCAAAAAGTTTGGTTTAAAAATAAAGAGGATGGTTTAAAATTATCTAATTCTGTTTTAAATTTCTTTTTACTCTTCATTACTATATTAGTGGTTATAGCTTACATTTTTACACCACAGATAATGCCATTAATTACCCCAGGGTTTAATGATGGACAAATGACGGATGTAATTAAACTCAGTAGGGTAATGCTAATTTCAGTATTATTCTTCGTTGTTTCTAATTTAATAGGAGGTATATTAAATTCCCTAAAAAGGTTTTTTTCTTTTTCTTTAGCAGCTAGTTTTTATAATATTGGTATTATAATTGGTATTGTGGTTTTTTATCCAAGGTTTGGTTTGGTGGGCTTAGCCTATGGGGTTTTATTAGGAGCTATTATGCATTTGCTAATTCAATTACCAGAAGTACATAAAAATGGTTGGCATTATAAATTTATTTTGAAGTTTGATAAAAATTTGAAAAGAATTTTAAAATTAATGCTGCCTCGTACAATTGGTTTAGCGGCTGGACAAATTAATTTAATAGTAATCACCATGATTGCTTCTACCCTAACTACTGGCAGTATAGCTGTTTTTAATTATGCTAATAATCTTCAGAGCTTGCCTGTATCTTTATTTGCTGTGTCTTTAGCTATAGCGGTTTTTCCAACTTTTACTCAGGCAGTCAATGAAAAAGATTCAAAGTCTTTTAGTCAAAATTTTTCTCGTAGTTTCAGAAGAATTTTATTTATGCTAATACCAATATCAGTTTTAATTGTGGTTCTTAGAGCTCAATTAGTACGCGTGATATTAGGTAGTGGGGCTTTTGATTGGGATGAAACTTACAAAACTGCTCAAACTTTAGGAATTTTTGCTACATCTATATTTGCTCAAGGCTTAATTCCTTTATTGGCTCGATCATTTTATGCCTATGAAGATACTAAGACACCAATGAGTATTAGCATTTTTAGTATTATTATCAATATTGTTTTATCTTGGCAATTAGCTCAATATTTTGGTGTTTTTGGATTAGCTTTAGCCTTTTCTGTATCTAGTATTATAAATATGATGCTTTTGTATGTATTTTTACATTTTAAACTACCAAACATAGATGATAATAAAATTTTAAAGGCTATTTTGAAAATTTCTCTAAATTCTATTTTAGCAGGTGCTGTTGCTTATTCGACTTTAATATTTTTAGATGTTTTATTAGATACTCACACTTTTATAGGTATATTTACACAGGGATTAGGAGCAGGGCTAGCAGGCTTGCTAAGCTACTTGGTTTTAGGTATAGTGTTTAGACTTGATGAGCTAGATATTGTCAAGAAAATGTTAAGAAAATTTGTATTACTATTTAGAAATGGAAAACATTAGAAACTTTTGTATAATTGCTCATATAGACCATGGTAAATCCACTCTAGCAGACAGAATGCTAGAGATTACTGGCACTGTAGAAAAGCGTAAGATGAAAGAGCAGCTTTTAGATCAGATGGATTTAGAAAGAGAAAGAGGGATTACCATTAAACTTCAACCAGCTAGAATGGATTGGGCTGGTAAAATTTTAAATTTGATTGATACGCCTGGGCATGTTGACTTTAGTTATGAGGTATCTCGTTCTTTAGCGGCTGTAGAAGGCGCTATACTTTTGGTAGATGCTACTCAAGGCATTGAAGCTCAAACTCTGGCTAATCTTTATTTGGCCTTAGAACAAGATTTAGATATTGTTCCGGTTATAAATAAAATTGATTTACCAGCCGCTGATATAGATAAGGTGAGTCAAGAGATTGTACATTTGTTAGGTTGTAAAAAAGAAGAAATATTATCAGTTTCAGCTAAAACTGGTGAGGGGGTAGAGGAGGTATTGAATGCTATTATAGATAAAGTAAAAGCACCAAAGAAGAAGAGTGATTATTTACAAGCCTTGGTATTTGATTCTACCTATGATGAATTTAAAGGAGTTGTTATTTATACTAGAATTTTTGGTGGAGCTATAAAAAAAGGCGATAAAATAAAATTTGTAGCTACTGATGAGCCAACTGAAGTGCTTGATATTGGTTATTTTAAGCCACACTGGGTTAGTTCAGGACATTTGGAAGATGGAGAGATTGGTTATTTAATTACCGGTGTTAAACATCTAGAAAAAGCTCAGGTGGGTGATACTATAGTTTCTATAGACAAAGATACAAAGGCTTTGCCAGGTTACAAAGAAATTAAGCCAATGGTTTATGCTGGAATATTTCCTCAAGAAGGTAGTGAATATCAAAAATTAAGAGAAGCCATATTAAAATTAAAATTAAGCGATGCTAGTTTAGTATTTGAACCAGCTAGTTCTCCAGCTTTGGGATTTGGTTTTCGTTGTGGTTTTTTAGGTCTACTTCATCTGGAAATTTTTCAAGAACGCCTTAGTCGGGAATTTAATTTAGAATTAATTGTAACTACCCCTACGGTTGCTTATAATATTTATTTGAATAAGGGCGATATGGAAGTTTTAACTACGCCTTCTGAAATGCCGGATGTAACTAAAATTGAGCATACAGAGGAACCATATATGCATATTGAGGTAATTACACCAAAAGAATATATGGGTCCTTTAATGGAGTATGTAATATCTCAAAAAGGTATTTCAAAAGATGCGGCCTATATTGATGAGAATCGAATGATACTTCGTTTTGATATTCCCTTAGCTTCTATTTTAGTAGATTTTTATGATAATTTAAAAAGTATATCTTCTGGCTATGCCTCGTTAAATTATGATTTTGCTGATTATAGAAAATGTGAAATTGTAAAGATGGATATATTAGTAGCCGAGGATATTGTGGAAGCTTTAACTAGTTTAGTATATAAAGACGAGGTCCATAAAGTTGGTAAGCGTATTATAAATAAATTAAAAGATGTTTTACCTCGCCAACAATTTGTTATAAAACTTCAAGCGGCTGTGGGTGGTAAAATTATGGCTGGGGAAAAACTTTCAGCTTTAAGAAAAGACGTAACTGCTAAATTGTACGGTGGTGATGTAACACGTAAGAGAAAATTATTAGACAAACAAAAAAAGGGTAAAAAGCGTATGGCTCAGTCTGGCAAAGTAGAAATACCCCAGGAGGCTTACTTGGCGGTATTAAAAAGAGATTCTTAATAGCTGTAGCTAGAACCTAATGTCCATAATACCATAGAAAATATTATACATATGGACATAATGATTAAAACTATTTTTTGAGTTTTTTTATTCATAACATGGATAATTTTAGCAAATTTTTGACTAATCGGGAAGACTTAAGGATGATTTGTAAATCAAAAACAAGTCATACTAAGGTATATTTTATTATATTCCTTTTTTTATTAGCCTTTTTCTTGTTGTTTCCAATGTGGCAGATAGGCTATCAGGGCTTTTCTTTATGGTTATTCTTGGTAATAATGCTTATTTTTTGGTTAGCCAAAGAAATGTCAGATCAAAATATGGTTTATTTATTATCTACTAAAAGACTAATACACTTGAAACAAAAATCTAAAAACAATTATAAATTAGTAGGTTTTATAAAATTATCTGAAATAAATAATATAAAAAAATATAAAAAAAATATTTATATTATTTCTAAAAATAAAAAATATTATCTATCTTCATTAGATCAAGCTAGTGAATTATATAAAAAATTAAAATCTTACATAAAAAACCATAATCTGGTATAATATAGCCATGAGTCCAGAAAAAAATATTGAACAACAAAATATTAATGTAGAACAGGTAGCTCCCTTAGAAAAATCTACAGACGGCTCTTTTGAATCAGGTGTTCAAGAGCAAGAAGCGCCAGCTAAAGCACAGGAGAAACCAGATAATGATCAAATCGCAAGTACAGTAGCTTTACCAGATGATAGTCAAGTTACTCAGCCAGTAACTAGCGGAATAATACATTCTAAAGTGGAGAATGTACTTTCGCAGGGTATGGATAATGTTTTTTTATCCTTAGATGCTGGAACTCAGAGAGCTTTTAAAATAAAGGGAGAGGAAACATCGGCCAAGATTACTATTTTACTAATGAAAACTAAAGTAAAGGCTAAAGAAATAACAATGTTGATTCTTGAATGGCTTCGTATTATACCTAAAATAAACAAACATTATCTAGAACAAGAAGCAAAAATCAAAACAGACAATATATTAAAAATAAATCAGGAAAATAAAAAATGACTGAGTATTTAATTATAGGGGGATTTGTATTAGTTGGAATTATTATTTTAATAGTTTTATTTAATTTTTTATTTAATCGTACTAGAAGTAAATCTGATAAAAATCTAGAGCTGGAGACTTTACTTTTAAAAATACCGAAATATACCAAACAAGAAAAGGAAGAGATTAGTAAAGAGTATATTCAAAATCAACTTGGTCAAGTAGAAAATCTTTTCACTTCGTTGAGTGGTCTTAAGGCGCAAAATAAACTATTTGGCAGAAAACGTAAAGATATATTTTCTTTAGAAATTGTAGTTATAGGCGGAGAAATTAATTTTTATATAGCTGTACCAAAAGCTTACAAAGATTTTTTAGTTCAACAATTGCAGGCAGTTTATCCAAAAATATATTTTGAGCAAGTGACTGGTTATAATATTTTTCAAACACAAGCAAATATAAAAGCAGGAGCTTTAAACTTTACAGCAGATTATAGTTTGCCAATTAAAACATATAAATATTTTGATAATGATCCTTTAGAATCTATTACAAACTCACTTAGTAAATTAGAAGCTAATGAAGGTGCAGCAGTTCAATATGTTTTTCGTTCTGCGGGTAAAGCCTGGCACTCTAGGGGTAAAAAAATAGCTATGGAAATGCATCGTGGTCTTAGTTATACAGATGCAGTTAACAAAATTGGTGGAAGTGGTGCTTCAGGAAAATTTACTAAAGTTTTTAAATTTTTTCTAAGTTTTGTGCAAACTCGTGATCCAGATAATCCACAGGAAAATATTCAACAAACTCAACCATTATCTGCTATGGAACAGGAGAGAGCTAAGGTAATGGAGGAGAAAACATCAAAATCAGGTTTTGATGTAAATATTAGAGTTGTAGTATCTACTATGACCGAAGAGAGGTCAGTTATGGTTTTAAATAATATATTGAATAGTTATAGTCAGTATAATATTTACGAATTTGGTAATAGCTTTAAAGCTCATATTCCTAAAAAAGCTGATGCTTATGTTGAGCATTTTATTTACCGTCATTTTCTTCCTCAAAAGTCTATGTTATTAAATTCTGAAGAAATGACTAGTATTATTCACTTACCTTTAGCTACTAGTGAAACACCTAATATTGCTTGGTTAGAGGCTGTAAAAGCTGCTGCGCCAGGCAATATACCTAAAGAAGGTATAATTTTAGGTAAAAGTATGTTTAGAGGAAAAGAAGCCTTGATTCGTATTAAAGATGCAGATCGTCGTAGGCATATGTATGAAATTGGTCAAACGGGTACAGGTAAGTCTGTATTTTTAGAAAGTTTGGCTATTCAAGATATTGCTAATGGTAAGGGTATCTGTGTTTTAGATCCGCATGGAGATTTAGCAGAGACTATTTTATCTCACGTGCCAAAAGAAAGAGCAGAGGATGTCATATATTTTGATCCATCTGACACTGAGAGACCTTTGGGTATTAATATGTTGGAATTTGAAACTGAGGAACAAAAGAGTTTTGTTGTTAATGAAATGATAGCCATTTTTGATAAACTATATGACCTTAAAGCTACTGGTGGTCCAATGTTTGAGCAATATATGAGAAACGCGATGTTACTTTTAATGGATGATAAAGATATCCCAACTACTCTTTTGGAAATTCCAAAAATATTATCTGATGAAAAATATAGAAAAGCCAAATTAGCTAAAACAAAAAATTATTTAGTTAAAGATTTTTGGGAAAAAGAAGCTCAAAAAGCTGGAGGTGAAGCCGCTTTAGCTAATATGGTTCCTTACATTACAAGTAAACTTACTCCTTTTATATCTAATGATACTATTCGTCCTATTATTGCCCAATACAAGAGTGCTTTTAATTTTAGAAAAGCCATGGATGAAAATAAGATAATAATAATTAATTTATCTAAAGGTAAGATAGGAGAAATGAATAGTAGTTTATTAGGTATGGTTATAGTTGGTAAAATATTATTTGCAGCTCTTAGTCGTGTAGATTTACCAGAAGAAAAAAGAGATGATTTTTATTTATATATTGATGAATTTCAAAATTATGTAACGGATAGTATTTCAGTAATATTATCAGAAGCCAGAAAATATAAGCTTAATTTAATTTTAGCTCATCAATTTTTAGCGCAATTAGTTAAAAATGGAGATACCAGTGTTCGTGATGCAATTTTTGGTAATGTTGGTACTATAGTATCCTACAGAATTGGGGTTGATGATGCAGAAATTATAGCTAAACAGATGGCTCCTGTAGTAACAGAATATGATCTTATAAATATGCCGAAGTATACTTGTTATATAAAATTATTAATAGATAATCAGAATCCGCCAGCCTTTAATTTTAATCCTATTTTACCGGAAAAAGGTAACTATGAATTAGCTAAGGCTATTAAAGAATTATCACGTCTTAAATATGGTCGTGATAGAACAGTTATAGAAAATGAAATTAAAGCTAATATGGCTGACTTATAAACAAAAATATTGGATTGCCAAGAGATGATTTTTATGATAAATTATTAGGTGATTGAGAGCCAAAATAGCTCGTAAATAAAAACAAAAATGTCAAAATCAAAAAAAATAAAAGATTTAGAAGCTTTAGTATATAATTTAGAATTAGAATTGACTAAAACTAAGCAAGTTTTAGGTGAAATAACTGGAAAAACTTCTTCTCAGGCAGTGGATTATAGTTTAAAGGCCGCTCAGGTTGGTAAAGAAATTGATGGTGACGAAGGCTTAATAGTTGAAGGAGTATTTAATGGTCAAATAATGATAGGACCAGACGGTAAGCAATATAGTGTACCAGCTAATTATGCCTCTAAATCAAAACTTGTTGAAGGAGATATTCTAAAATTAACTATAAGTTCAGACGGTTCATTTATTTTTAAACAAATATCGCCAGTAGAAAGAACAAGGTTAGTTGGTCATCTTATTAAAGATAAGAGTACTAATGAATTTGTAGTTTTAGCTGGAGACAAGATATATAAAGTGCTTTTAGCCTCTGTAACATATTTTAAAGGTGAAGAGGGCGATGAAGCGGTTATATTAGTCTCTAAAGATTCTGATAGCGCTTGGGCAGCTGTAGAAAATATAATTAAAACTAATAATAAAGTGGCTTCTACTAACGAACTTGATCTCAATCTTTAGATTATGTCAGAAGTCATTTATAGAAAATATAGACCAAAAGTTTTTAAAGAAATTGTTGGCCAAAAGCCAATTAAAATTACTTTAGAAAATGAAATATCTAGTGGGAATTTAGCCCACGCTTATTTATTTATTGGACCTCGCGGTACAGGCAAAACTAGCTTGGCCCGTCTTTTTGCTCGTTCATTAAATTGTACAAATCGTAAAGATGGTGAATCTGAACCATGTAATGATTGTGAAAATTGTAAGCTTATATTAGCTGGTCGATCTATGGATATTATAGAGATTGATGCTGCTTCTCATACTGGTGTAGATAATGTACGTGATAATATTATTGCTAATTCACAAATTCCACCTTTTAACAGTGATGGCTATAAGGTTTTTATTATAGATGAAGTACACATGCTTTCTAAATCTGCTTTTAATGCTTTACTTAAAACTTTAGAAGAGCCTCCCAAGAAAGTAATTTTTATATTAGCTACTACAGAAGTTCACAAAGTGCCAGAAACAATTATTTCTCGTTGTCAGAGATTTGATTTAAAGAAAATTCCTATCAAAGACATTGTTAAAAGAATGACTGAGATTGTAGAATGGGAAAAAGTTCAAGTTTCAGAAAAGATTTTGTCTGAAATAGCTCGTCGTAGTGAAGGATGTCTTAGGGATGCTGAATCATTATTAGGGCAAGTAATTTCTATAAGCGGTGGCAAGGTTACTGATGAATTAGCTTCTATGGTTTTGCCAAATAGTAATTGGCAGGCTATTGATGCTTTGACAGAGGCTTTACGTGTTAAAAATTTAGCTACTGCTCTTAATCAAATCAATAAATTAGTAGAGGAGGGTGCTGATTTAAATATCTTTATTTCTGATTTTATAGATTATATCAGACAAATAATGTTGTATAAGATTATTGGTCCAAGTTTTGTTATTGATTTTGATGATAATTTAAGCGATTCTATTAAAAAACACGCTCAAGATTTTGTTTTAGAAGATATATCAAAGTTATTAAATATTGTTTTAGATAAGTTATCTATTAAAGAAACTATGATTGATCAATTACCTTTAGAGCTAGCGTGTGTAGAATTTTTGTTAGCTCAAGAAGATACTAAAGATTTGGCAACTAATATCTCAGAAGAAGATACTAAAAAAAAAATTAATCTAAAGACTGAAGATATTCAAAAAATTCAAGCTAATTGGCATAAGGTGGTGGATAATGCCAAGCCTTTAAATCATTCTTTATCGGCCATGCTTCAAACTAGCCATCCTTTGACAATAGAACAAAATTTACTTATTATTGGCTTGGAATATGATTTTCATAGAGAGCAATTAGATAAGCCTGAGGTAAAAAATAATTTAATAGCTACTTTTAATGAAATATTAGGTAAAAAAATTACGATAAGCTTTGAGATTGATTCCAACTATAAGCAAAACCATCAGAATTTTAAAGGTAAAAGTGAAAACGGAATAGAGGAAGTATTAGATACATTTGGTGGGGAAATGCTTTAATTATTATTCGGGGATCGTCTAATGGTAGGACAACGGGTTCTGGTCCCGTAAATCGGGGTTCGACTCCCTGTCCCCGAGCCAGACTTCGCTGAAGCTTCGTCTGGCTTTCAGCCAACTTATGTAAGATGCAGCGAAGTATGGTGAAGGGTGTACATAGCTTTAGCGACGTACCACCCGAGCCAAGTAAGCTTTACAAATAAACAATTTAGTGTTATAATTATATTATAAAAAATTAAATAGTAATTCATAATAAAATGAAAAAAATATTAACATTTGCTTTGTTATTAGGACCTAGTGTAGCTAATGCTCAAACTACTCCTGAGCTTGATGATTGGGGATTTAATGATTTCTCTCATACTGATATTGCTTTAGGTTCAAGGCCTTTAAGAGAGACTATTGGTGGAGTAATTAATATTATGCTAGGTTTTCTAGGAATATTGACTACTTTAATTATTTTGTTCGGAGGTTTTAAATGGATGACTTCTTACGGAAGTACTGAAAAAGTTGATGAAGCTAAAAAACTTATTGGCGCTGGTGTAGTTGGACTAGTAATTGTCTTAACTGCTTATGCTGTTTCTAGATTTGTGCTTAGTGAACTTTATAATCAAACTGTCTTAACTTAAATATTTATTTAATAAAAAAAGCGCTCCATTATGGGCGTTTTTTTATTTTGTTTATAATGCTATAATAAGCTTATGCAAATTCCAAAACATATAGGTATAATTTTAGATGGTAATCGTCGTTGGGCTAGAAACAAAGACTTGCCTACCTTTGAAGGACACAGGCAAGGTTTTGAGAATTTAAAAAAAATTACCCTCTGTGCTTTTGATAAAGGTATTGAAATTTTAACTGTTTATGCTTTTTCTACAGAGAATTGGAGTAGAGATAAAAAAGAAGTAGCTTATTTAATGGATCTATTTAGGTTATTAATAAATAAAGAAATAAATACTTTAGCTAAGCAAGGAGTTAAAGTTAATTTTTTTGGCAGACGAGAAGATTTTGCTGATGATATACAAAAATCAATGATCAAGGCTTTAGAAAAAACTAAAGATGGTAAAAAAGGAACGTTAAATATTTGTTTGAGTTATGGAGGTAGAGATGAATTAGTTAGAGCCTATAAAAAAATTTTTAAGGCTGGAATCACAGCTGATCAAATTACGGAAGATGTAATTAGTCAGAATATTGACTCAGCTGGCATACCTGATCCTGATATGATAATACGTACTTCAGGCGAACAACGTTTATCAGGGTTTTTAACTTGGCAATCAGTTTATAGTGAATTTTATTTTCCGCAAGTAGACTGGCCAGACTTTGGTCCCGCGGATTTGGATAAAGCTATAGAAGAATATAATAAGCGGCAAAGACGTTTTGGAGCAAATTAATTTTATGTTATAATATAAGAAAATAACAAATAAAAATATGCCTAGATTAAAAAGAAAAAAAATAAGAAAGAAAAAATCTATGATTAATAGATTTGGTTTTACGCCAGTTTATTTAGTAGCTTTGATTCTATTATCTGCAGTGGCACTAGTGATTATAGTTTCTAAAATAGATGATACTAATAATCAGCCTTTAAACTTTAATCCCACAACAAATAGATTGGCTAAAGATACTAGCTTTAAAAAATTTAAATCAGCTGATGAGTTTAAAGCTTATTTAAAAGAAGTAAATGATGTAGCTAATTATGGTTTTAATTTAGGAAATATTCGGACTCTTGCCCAACCAGCTATGATGGAAGATAGTATTGATTTTGCTAAAAGCGAAAGCATAGGTCTTGGTGGTGGAAGTCCAGATAGAATTTCTGATACAAATGTTCAAGTCATGGGTATTGATGAGCCAGATATAGTAAAAACAAATGGTAAAGAAATTTTCTTTTCTGATAATAGCGGTGATTATTGGATTAGCTCTCCAAAAGTAGTTTTTGAAGATTTTGTGGAGATTGATTCTAATATAAGATTTGAAAATCAGACTAAAACTAATATTATAAATGCTTGGCCACCAAGTGATTTAGAACTTAGTGCAGAAATTGATTTAACAGGGGATCTACTCTTAAAAGATGATACCTTAGTTGTATTTTCAGGACAAGATATAGTAGCTTATGATATATCTAATCCTAAAACTCCAGAGAAAAAATGGGACATAAAATTAGACGATAATACTTGGTTAAAAACTTCTAGGTTATATAATGATAAGATTTATTTACTTACTCAGACCAGAATAAATACTTATAACCCTTGTCCGATTAGTCCATTTATTAGAAACGGCGAGGCAATGTTAGTATCTTGTCTTGATATTTATTATCCAGTAAATCCAGGGCAAATAGATTCTACTTTTACTGCCTTAAGTTTAAATATTGAATCTGGGGAATTTGATGATAGTATCTCTTTTGTAGGTAACCAGGGAACTTCAAATGTTTATATGTCAAAAGAGGCACTTTATGTTGCTTATGGTCAAAATTTAGACATGTTTGATTTCATGTTTGATTTCATTAGTACAGAAATGAAAGATTTATTACCTTCTGAATTACAAACAAAATTAAATAAATTAAGTACTTACGATATTTCTAATAGCTCTAAATTGAATGAATTGCAGACTATATTAGAAGATTGGATGCAATCTTTAGATAAGGATGAAAAACTGAAATTAGAAAATGAAATGCAGAATAAAATGGCTGACTATTATGAAAATAACAAAAGGTACTTAAACACTACGGGCATTGTAAAAATAAGCATTGATAATTTAGAAATTGATGCTACTGGCACAGTACCAGGTTATTTGTTGAATCAATTTTCAATGGACGAATATGATGGACATCTTAGAGTAGCTACTACTATTGGTGAACGTTGGGGCTTTGGAAGAGGTGGTCGTGATACTCAAGTTAATGACATTTATGTTTTAGATAAAAATTTGAAAATAAAAGGGTCTATATTAGATTTAGGATTAACAGAGCGTATATACGCTGCTAGATTTATAGGTGATGTAGGTTATATAGTAACCTTTAGGCAAACAGATCCATTTTATGTTTTAGATTTATCTAATACTAAAGATCCCAAAATGGTTGGTGAATTAAAAATACCTGGTTATTCTTCATATTTACATCCATTAACAAAAGATAATATTTTAGGCATCGGTATGGAAAATGGACAGGTTAAAATTTCTAATTTTGATGTGTCAGATCCAAGTGATCCAAAAGAAATTGCTAAATATTCTTTAGAGGAATATGGTAGTGAAGCTTTATATAATCATCACGCTTTTTTACAAGATTCAAAACACGAAGTATTTTTCTTACCGTCTTATAAGGGTGGTTATGTATTTTCATACGTTGATAATAATATAGAACTTGTCAGAGCCCTTAATGTTCCAGATGTAAAACGCGCTTTATATTTAGATGACTATATGTATGTTATAGCTAATGACTACGTAGCAGTATTGAATGAAAATGACTGGAAAAAGGTAAATGATTTAGATTTATAAAACAATTTTAATGAATCAGAATTTATACAGTGAAAAATCTAAAGTCCAAAAAGAATATTACAACGAGACTGCAGACAGATATGATCAGTGGCACATAAATCCTCCTAGCGCAAAAATTGTGGATGCTTGGAATTTTGATAATTTAAAATCATTTTTAAAAGATACGCAAATTAATAAAAGCTTAGAATTGGGCTGCGGCACTGGTCGTTTGTCCAATGCTTTATTTCAAATATCTCAAGAAGTTTACGGTGTTGATTTATCTGAAGAGGTACTTAAAATTGCTAAAGAAAAATATCCAAAATTGAAATTAGCTTGTTCAGAGGTAATAAATTTACCTTATGAAGATAATTATTTTGATATGGTAATTATAAATGGATCATTACATCATTTTTTTGCAGTAGCCAAAACTTTTAAAGAAGCTCATCGGGTACTTAAACCAGGCGGAGCCTTTGTATTATTAGGCGAACCAAATAGTGAATTTTTAAAGCCTTATAATCCATTTTTCTATACTTGGGCTATAAATAGAGCATTTAGTAAAATATTTAGCCTTATAGGCCTAAATAAAGCTTCTAAAGAAGTTATTGAGCCAGATGCTGAGAGTTATAAGCCTTGGATTCTGAAAAAACAATTGAATCAAGCTGGTTTTAAGGTTAAGGATTTTTATACTTACGATTATTTCGTTAGATCTAATAATAAGTTTTTATTGAAATTTTATAAGACTCATTTGAAATTAGAAAATAAAACCCTAGCTAAAATATTTCCTTATTTAGGTTTGGCTATCCAAGCTTTTAGTATTAAGAAATAAATAATTATACAATGACAATAAAAGATATGCCACCCACAGGGTGGTCGCCCAGTGGGCGAAAAGTAGCAGTATTAACCGGCGGAGATAGTTCGGAAAGAGAGGTCGCTTTAGCATCAAGTAAAAATGTAATAAATTCTCTAAAAGATAAACATGAAATAGATGTTTTTGATTTTCCAAAAGATATAGATAAATTTTTAGAAAGTTATAAAAAATATCAAACAGCCATTCCAGTTTTTCATGGGCCAGGAGGAGAGGACGGAGTAATTCAGGGATTTTTAAAAACTTTAGGCCTGCCTTTTATATTTTCTGATGTAGAAGCTCATGCTGTAGGTATGGATAAAGCTTTAAGTAAATATTTAGCTAAGCAAATAGGTCTTTTGACAGCTAAGGATCAAATATTAAATAAGTTAAGTAAAATAGAATTTAAAAAGTCAGTAGTGATTAAACCTTTAGCTGGAGGCAGTTCAATTGGTATATCAATTGCACATAATCAATCTGATTTAGATAAGTCATTAGAAGAAGCATTTAAATATAGTGATAAAGTTTTAATTGAAGATTATATAAAAGGAAAAGAACTAACAGTACCTATTATAGACAAAGGCGAAGAGTCTTTTGCTTTACCAGTTATAGAAATACGTTCTAAAAATACTTTCTTTGATTATGAGAGTAAGTATGACGATAAATTAGCAGAAGAAATTTGCCCAGCACCAATAGATGACAAATTGGCCAAAGAACTTCAAAAACAAGCCCTTAAAATGCATCAGGCTTTAGGTGCTAGACATATTAGTCGTAGTGATTTTATTGTGACTGATAGTAAGATATATTTTTTAGAAATTAATACAATCCCAGGTATGACTGATAATTCATTATTACCCAAATCTATTAGGGCTGGCGGAGAGGATTTTAGTGAATTATTAGACATTTGGATAAAATCTGCCACTAGCAAATAAGACTTGTCAAAACTGGTAAATATGTTAAAATACGGACATTGTTGATTACAAAAATATATGAATAAATACAGTGAAATTTCAAACAAGGGGCAGGTAACTGCCAATAAAGTAAGGACCACTTTTGGCTTTATTTTTTTATTAACTATTTTTGCAGCTATGGTCGTTTGGCCTAGTGCTCCAGGATGGTTTGGTAAATTTAAGGTACATTTAGGTTTAGATCTTCAAGGAGGTACTCATTTAGTCTATCAGGCTGATGTTTCAGCTATGGAGGGTAGTGAGAAGAGAGATGGTGTAGAAGCACTTCGTGATGTAATTGAGCGTCGTGTAAATGCCTATGGTGTGTCCGAGCCAATAGTACAAACTAATTTTAGTGGAGATAATTATCGCATAATTGTAGAATTAGCTGGTGTTAAAGACGCTAATGAAGCTATTGCTATTATTGATAAGACTCCACACCTTGAATTTAAAATTCAAGGCGAACCTATTATTGAAGAAGATACAGCAATTGACGAAGAAGATGAAATCAAAGTTAAAGCTCAAGAGATATTAGATAGAACTTTAGCTGGTGAAGATTTTAGTGCTTTAGCGTCTGAATATAGTGAAGATCCTGGGTCTGCTATGAATGGAGGAGATTTAGGTTATACTATTAAGGGTCTTTTTGTCCCAGAGTTTGATCAAGTTATTTTTGACGAACTTCAATCTAATGAAATAGCTCCTGAATTAGTAGAATCTCAATTTGGTTATCATGTTATAAAGAAGATAGATCAAAGATTAAATGAACAAGGAGAAATAGAAGTACATTCTGCTCATATTTTATTCCAAAAAACTGATGCTGATTTAGATACTATAGTGTGGGAAGAATCTGGGTTAACTGGTCGTGATGTTGCTAAAGCGCAACTTACTTTTCAACAAAATACTCAAGCACCTTTAGTATTACTATCATTTAATGATAAAGGGAAAGATTTGTTTGGTCAGATTACTACAGAAAATGTTGGTAAGCCAATCGCAATATTTTTGGATGGAGAATTAATTTCTAGTCCTATAGTAAATGAGCCTATCAAAGATGGTAGTGCTCAAATTTCTGGAAGTTTTACTATTCTAGAAGCTAAAGAATTAGTTAAAAATTTAAACTTAGGAGCTTTACCAGTGCCAATAGAACTTATTGGCCAAACTACTATTGGAGCTAGTTTAGGTGAAGCATCTGTTAATAATAGTCTTAAAGCTGGTATTATAGGTTTAGCTGCCGCAGCTTTATTTATGCTTATATTTTATAGATTACTTGGCTTGTTAGCAGTATTTGCTCTAGCTATTTACACTTTCCTTTCATTAGCTATTTTTGAAATAATTCCAGTTACTATGACTTTAGCTGGCGTAGCAGGTTTTATACTTTCTATTGGTATGGCTGTAGACGCTAATATATTAATATTTGAACGTACTAAGGAAGAATTACGTAAAGGCAAGAGTCTTAACACTGCTATAGAAAATGGTTTTATACGAGCTTGGGCATCTATTAGAGACTCAAATATATCATCAATAATTACTTGTGTTATCTTG
>JABHYW010000046.1 GCA_018656655.1 Candidatus Komeilibacteria bacterium
AGTTCTAGTGTCCATCTTATAAAAATCACGATAAGTACTGACTAGAGTTTCCGCAAATCTCTTGCCTTCATTGTAACAAGCGCGTGGCCCCAAAAAGTCTAACAAACCATAATAATCTTCCTTAACTTTGCTATTGTCTTTTGGTGGCTGTCCATAGACTGCAGCTGTGGAAGCTAATAAATATTTAGCTTTAAATTTTTTGGCTAATTCCAAACTATTAATGACACCAACAGAATTAGCGATAGCTGTTTCCACTGGTAGCTTGGTGTAGTCTCTAGCTGAAGTAGGACAAGCAAAATTATAAATTTCTTTAAAGCCGTAAACTTCTACTCTAAATTTTTGTAACTCTGGTAAAGATTCTAAATCTATCTCTTCAGTGATATCATGTCGAACAAATTCAAAATTTGGATATTCCAAAAGTCTTTTAATATTTTCAACATCTGAAGAGATAAAATTATCAACACAAACTACATTGTTGCCTTTTTTAACTAAGGCTTCACATAAATGAGAACCAATAAATCCAGCTCCACCTAATACTAAAATATTTTGATTATTTGTGTCTGTCATAATATTTTTTTAATTTTATTTATTTGTATTTATTTAATAAATGATTTATACGGACTTTGAAAACCTGGCATAGTGTTTGGAAATAAGCTGCTGTGGTCACACGCGAATTAGCATTATTAGTCCAAGACACTGGAACTTCTTTAATTTTGAAATTGTGTAATTTTGCAATAAACAATAATTCAAAATCGAAAGCCCAACGATCAATAGTCAGTTTATCAAATAAGCTCAAGGCGCTATGCCGAAAAAGTTTGAAACCACATTGAGTATCGCGAATCGGTAATGATAAAATAGATCTAATCAACAAATTACCCAAACGCCCTAATGTAACTTTCAAAAAATTCTGACTTTTGTGGATCCTAGATTGACTCATGGCTCGTGAAGCAATAACTATCGGGTATTGATCAAGGTGTGGCAACAATTTCTCTAATTCTTCAATACTTGTCGAATTATCAGCATCCATAAATAATGCCATCTCTCCCCTGGTTACTCTCATGCCTTTGGCTACTGTATAGCCTTTACCGTGATTGGTCAAATTACGTAATACCTTGATATCTGGTATATTTCTGATGATTTCTAAGGTACTATCACTAGATGCATCGTCCACTACAATAATTTCGAAATTCTTAAACCTTGCTGTAAGCCAATCACTAATCTTAGCAACTGTATCGACAATGGTCTTAGCCTCATTAAAAACTGGAATCACCACGCTTAGCTGCATATTATTTTACTTTAAAGGTCCAAAATTTTTGTAACCAAAAATTCCAATTAATAACAATAATAATGGTAAATAATTTAGCCCATAAATCATGCCAAAAAAACTTATCCACTAATATATATAAAAAGATCATGGTTAATAATAATCCACCAGCAGCTACTAAAATAAATTTACTGTACTCTTTAGCTGACAGTTTATGCTCTAATTTAAAAGTCCAATAACGATTGAGTAAAAAACTAGAAGTCACCGCTAATAAAAAAGCTAAAAAGGCGGCAAGTAAATAATGCCAATGAATAACTCGGGTAAAAAAGACATAAGCTACAAAATCAACAATAGTATTCAAAACGCCGATTAAACTAAATTTAATAAACTGTCTTAAAACTGGTCGGCTATTCAAAAATTTTATAATAAAAGTATCTTGGTACCATTCCATAGACTAATAATTCAAAACTTCAATCTGATAACCGTTTTTATCAACTGCATCGCGCAAATAAAAACTATCTTTTTCTAATCCTAAATGATCATAAATTTTTAATAATGTTGCAGATCCCTTATGTGGGATGGCTAAAATCTCTGGCCAACCATCTCCCGATAAATCACGGACCGCAATCTCAAGCCCAGACCTAAGGCTACTGGTAAAGCCAGTAAATTGCCCTTTTAGCCTGCCTTTCATGCTAAACATTTTAATATCAGCAATTTGACTTTCAGCTGGCACAGTCACTATCTCTTGCCAGCCATCATTATTGACATCGCCAATACTTATATTCACCGCGTGATTAGTCTCGTAAGGTATAAAGCTGCCTTTGATACGACGATATTGATCAAAAACTTTGACCTCACCTACTCCGATACTATTCACAGTTACTATTTCATCTTTAT
>JABHYW010000047.1 GCA_018656655.1 Candidatus Komeilibacteria bacterium
ACCAGTTTTATTATTTGATCTTAGTACAGCAATTTTTGTTAGTATAATATGGGGTTTATTTGCTCTGATAGTAATTAATTACAAATTGGCAAAATCTAAAAAAGAAAATCCCGTTCGACTGATTTTAGAACATCTCTCTATCGCCATTTTAGTTATTGTTGCTACATACCTAATTGGCATTTGGACATCAAGAATGTTTTAATAATTTAATTATAAAACTATGGATATTTATAAATTTGTTGGAATTTTAGGACTATCAATTATTTCAGTAGGAGTATTTTGGCAAAAGAAATATGTAGAAGATTTACTTTATGTTTTAGGGGGTATAGCTTTATTTATTTATAGTTATCATATTAAAGAATGGATTTTTGTAGTTTTACAAGTCATATTTGTAATTTCAGCCCTATCTCATTTATTTAGATTATTGAAAAATAAAAAAGATTAATTACTAATTTAAAAATATATGGCAATTAAAAAAGAGAAATTAATAGAACTATTAAATAGAGATTTAGAGTTAGAATATAGTGCAGCTATCCAATATATAAATCATGCCGCTGTTATGACTGGCGCTCAATATGGAGACATTATTAAAGAGCTTAAGATTCATGCTAATGAAGAAATAGCTCACGCTTTAGTTTTAGCAGACCAAATCACTTATCTAGGTGGACTACCATCTGTAGATGTAGGAAAAATTTATGTTGATGCTAATAATGAGACTATGTTGGAGCAAGATTTGGCCGGTGAAGAAGACGCTATCAAAAGATATAAAGAACGCGTTGGTCAAGCAGAGGAGTTGCAAGAATATGCTCTTTCTCAACAGTTAAGAACTATTTTAGCTCAAGAGCAAGAGCATGCCATGGATTTAGAGTCTGCTTTGGGAAAATAATATTTAAAAAACCTAACCTACAAACATATGGCTAAAAATAATTCAGCTAAGTACGCATTTTTTTATGTACTCTCTCTGGTGGCTTTAGTTTTTATGTCTGTTTCAGTTGGGATTATATTTTTTCAAATTATAAATAAAGAATTTATTGATCTCATTAATGAGTACAGTGGAAATTATAGTGATGAAGCAATGAAATTTGCTATTTCATCTATTATAATTTCGGCACCAATTTATTATTTTACTAGCAAACAAATTTATAAAAGCCTTAGGCAGGGTAAGCTTGATGAAGAGGCGGGCGTACGTAAATGGTTTACTTATCTAATCCTACTAGTTTCTGTAATAGTAATGATTATTTGGCTTATCACTACTATCAATGGATTTTTATCAGGTGAATTAACTACCAAGGCAATTCTCAAAGCTATCGTTGCTTTATTAATATCTGGAATTACATTTTCTTTTTATCTTTATGATATTAAACGAGAGCATATTAAAGGTAAGAAAGATAAAATTATTCAAATTTATTTTTACGGTTCAATTATTATAGTTTTAGGAGCATTTATATTTTCTTTATTTGTAGTAGAATCTCCAGCCGAGACTAGGAATAGAAAATTAGATGATAGGATTATTAATAATTTTTATGAGATTGCGGCGGGTGTTAATAATTATTATCAGATGAATAATAAACTTCCGATTAACATAGAAGAGCTTAATGAAGATTCAACTTATCTTAGAGATGATGATTTTATCAATCCAATCACGAAAGAAGCTTATGAATATAAAGTAGTAGATGAAGATGAGTATGAGCTTTGTACTACGTTTAGATATTCTAATTTAGAAGAAGAAAAAGATGAGTATGACTATTATGCTGACAAGATGTGGCTTCATGATGCTGGTTATCAGTGTTTAAAGCAAAAAGTAGAAGACATTGATATTATGAATAAGCCTATGTTAATAAGATAATATATGTATTATAAGAATAACGCATTGGATTAACAGTGCGTTATTTCTTTTGACTAAAGCTCAAATTTAACCTAATATAAGTACATGACTAATCACGTTGAAGAAATAAAGAATAAACTAGACATTGTAGACATAGTTTCTTCATATATAAACCTCCAACAAGCTAGCGGTAATTTTAGGGCTGTTTGCCCATTTCATAATGAGAAAACACCTAGTTTTATGGTTTCCCGAGAAAAGCAGATTTGGCACTGTTTTGGCTGTGATAAGGGTGGAGATTTGATTAGCTTTGTAGAGGAATACGAAGGTATAGATTTTAAGGAAGCATTAAAGATTTTAGCTGAAAAAGCCAATGTGCCATTGACTGGATTTTCATCTGCCAAGAAAGAAGATAATTCTAAGCTTTATGAAATAAATAAAGAAGCTGCTAAATTTTTTCATAATATATTAGAACAAGATACAGAGGCTAGTAAAAAAGTTCTTAAATATCTTGATAAACGTAAAGTTAAACAAGGTAGTATTATAAATTGGCAATTAGGTTTGTCAGCTGAATCATGGGATGGTCTATTACGATATTTGGTAACTGAAGGATATAAAGAAGAAGATATTTTTAAAGCAGGGCTAATACTTAAGAAAAAAGATGGTAGTGGTTATGTAGACCGTTTTAGGAAGCGATTGATGTTTCCAATTTCTGACACTCAAGGTAGAGTAGTAGCTTTTACTTCTCGTTCATTGGCTGGGATTGTTTATGATGAAGAGGAATTTGGTGGTAAATATGTAAATAGTCCGCAAACAGCTATTTATGATAAAAGTAAAATACTGTATGGTTGGCATTTAGCCAAAGACGTAATACGTCAGAAGAAATATCTTATTGTCGTAGAAGGTAATATGGACGTTATAGCCTCTCATCAAACTTCTGCTAAAAATTCAGTGGCGGTATCTGGTACAGCTTTAACAATTGATCATATCAAACTTATTAAGCGTTATGCCAATAATGTTATTTTAGCTTTTGATGGAGATGCGGCTGGCTCACGGGCTTCATTTAGATCTATCTCACTTTGTTGGAAAGAAGATATGAATGTTAAAATATTAGTTTTACCAAAAGGTAAGGATCCAGCCGATATTATTAAAAGTAATCCCGATCAGTGGTTACAGTTCATAAAAGATTCTATCCCAGTAATGGATTATTATTTTAAGAGAATATTTCAGGCTATTGATATTAATCGGGCAGATCATAAAAAAGTGGCCGTACAGAAATTATTACCAATTATAAAATATTTAAAAACAGCCATAGAACAAGTTCATTATCTTAAAATATTGTCTGATAAATTAAATATACCTTTTGAAATATTGAAAAATGACCTAGACAGTGCTACTTCATTTTTAGAAAAACAAGATACAGTAGTTCAGAAGGTTGTGCAAGAAAAAAAAGATTCAGCTACTCTTTTAGCAGAAAGAATATTCATGATAGCTTTTTTCAAGAATCAATATTTAGATAAATTGATTTCAGAACTTGATCCGGATATGATAATAGAGGACTTTCAAGACCTTTACAAGAAAGTCATTATTTATTATACTAAGCACCAGAATTTAGAGAAATTTGGTAGTTTTGAAGAACTTAGTAATGAGGAAAAAGAAACTTGGATTCGTTTATCTATGTCTGGTGCTAGAGATTATGAGGAGGTAAAAGAGCTAGATATTGCTAATGATTTTGGAAATTTGATTTCCAGGTTAAAAAAAGAATCACTAGACATTCAAAGACAAGATTTGATAAATCAGCTAAGACAAGCTGAGATGTCTGATGATCAAGCTAAACAGGACGAGTTATCACATAAAATAAATTTAATTAATAAAGAGGTTTATAAATTACAGAGCTAAAACATGCCTGTTAAAAAAACTACAACTAAAAAAAAGACTGCTACAAGGAAAGCAGTTAAAAAAACCACTAGCAAAAAAACTAGTGTCAAAAAGCCAAAGGCTAAAAAGACTGTTACTAAAAAGAAAGTAACAGCTAAGAAAATTACAGCTAAAAAAGCTGTTAAGAAAATCGTAGCTAAGAAAAAAGTGACTCCTAAGAAAAAACCAGTAGTCAAAAAGAAAGCTGCTGTAAGTCCTGAGCGAAGTCGAAGGGTCAAAAAGTCTCTACCGAAGATCAAGGCTCCAAAAGTTAAGTTAAATGAGGAAGGTGCTGACCTTCTAATAAAAAAAGCTCATTCTAGAGGTTTTATTACTGAGAATGAAGTATTGCGTATTTTTAATAATTTAGAAGATTATGTACCTCAATTAGAGGAGTTTTTAGATTTATTACAAGATTTAGCTATTCAAGTGATACCTATCGAAGGTAGTATTCTAGATATGGATGATGATAATTCTGAATTATTATCTAAAGCGGGTATTGGCAGTGATTCTAAAAGAGGAGATTTGACAGATATTGCCGCAGATTCTATCCAAATGTATCTACGTGAAATTGGTAAAGTGGCATTATTGAAATCTGAAGAAGAAATGGCTCTAGCTAAACGTAAAGAAAAAGGTGAATTAGAAGCTAAGAAGAAATTAATAGAAGCCAACCTTCGTTTAGTAGTGTCTATCGCTAAAAAATTTACTGGTCGCTCACTTACTTTACTTGATTTAATTCAAGAAGGTAATATTGGTTTATTTAGGGCTGTAGAGAAATTTGATTATCGTAAGGGTTATAAATTTTCTACTTACGCTACTTGGTGGATTCGTCAGGCAATTACTCGTGCTTTGGCTGATCAATCTAGAACTATTCGTATTCCAGTGCACATGGTAGAAACTATTAATCGTTTCAATCAAGTTGAGCGTCGTTTAGTACAAGAACTTGGTCGTGATCCGATGCCAGAAGAAATTGCTGCTGAAATGGGTGAAGAGATTGATAAAATTAGACAAATTATTAAGATTTCTCAAGAGACAGTATCATTGGAAGCATCAGTGGGTGATGATGATGAAGATAGTACTTTGGGAGATTTCATTGAAGACGAAAAAAATATTAGTCCAGACAGGGTGGCTGCTCTTAAACTTTTAGGAGATCATGTCCGTAAAGTAATTGGTGATTTAACACCTCGTGAACAGAAAATATTAGAGATGAGATTTGGTCTAGCCGACGGAGTGGCTCATACTTTAGAAGAGGTTGGTCAAGAATTTGGAGTAACTCGTGAGCGTATTAGACAGATTGAAGCTAAAGCCTTAGAACGTATGAAGAAGCACGAAGATATGCGAAAATTACGAGATTATTAACCCTCGATAAAAATATTTTCAATACCCCCTCTCTTTCTCCCCCTAATTTAGGGGGAGATGTCCGCTAGGACAGAGGGGGTATTTTAATTAAAAAGACTTTATGATATTATAGACATATGTTTATTACAGCGCATACATCAGCCGCTCTATGGATAAGCACTAGAATAACAGATCCTATCTTGGCATTCATATTGGGTATAGTGTCTCATTTTATATTTGATATGATTCCCCATGGCGATGAAAGTTTAGCTGATCACGTTGAAGGTAAGAGAGCTAAGTTTTTATATGAAATGCGAGTCGCTTTTATTGATACTATTTTAGCAGTAGTGCTTATATATTTTTTTGTTAGTCATGGACCAGTGGTTAATCCTTATGTTTTATATCCAGCAGTTTTAGGTACTTGGTTGCCTGACATAGCCTGGATAGCCATAGAACATTTTAAACTTACTAAATTTTATTGGTATATAGTTTATCATGGTAAGTTGCATAATTTTTTTGATTGGCAGTATTCTATAGTCTATGGAGTACCTTTTCAAATTATTGTTACTTTGTCCGTCTTAAAAATGTCTTTTTAATATAATATGAAACTTTTTAAAAAATATCACCATCTTGGATCTGTAGCTCTATGGTTGTTTTTTTTATTTACAAGCATTATTATTTTTGGGCAAATTTTAAACAACTTTTTTGCCTCTGATGATTTTCATTGGCTAGTTATTGCTAGAGATACTAAGCTTAGCTGGCAAATATTTTTGACTAATTACGTAGGTAATCATCAGGGAGGTTCATATAATCCTTTCTTAGTTTTAATATTTAAATTTTTCTATAATTTATTTCATACTAATTATTTTACTTATCATCTAGTCAGTATAATACTTCATGCTACTAATAGTTTTTTAGTATATAAATTAGCTAAGAAGATATTTGATTTAGTAAATATTAAGAATTTTAAAAAACTAGCTGTGTTAGCTGGATTTTTATTCTTACTTTACCCTATTCATGCAGAGGTAATTTCTTGGATAGCTGCTTGGCCGCATTTATGGGTGACTTTATTTTATTTACTAGCTTTAATAAATTATTTTTCTTTTAGGCAGTCTAATAGTATTAAAAATTTTATTTATTCTCTAGTATTTTTTAGTTTAGCTTTACTAACTAAGGAAATTGCTATTTCTTTACCACTAGTAATATTAATTTGGGAAATATATTTTTATTCTTTAAAAAATAAATTTAATATTAAATTCTTTTATCTGCCAGTATATTTTTTCATATTAACTTTATTTTTTGTTCTAAGATATATTTCTACAGGACTTTTCTTTGGTACTTATTCAAATCATAGTCTTAGTTTTATGGCACTTCCTTGGATAGCAAATTTAGCAGCTTTTGGCGGTGATTTGCTTAGTTTTGGATTTCTAAGAACTATCATCCACAAAGGTATTTATCATTATTTAGAGCCAGTAGTTATAATTATTTTAGCTGCTTTAGCTTTTTATTTTTTTATTGTATTAATAAAGAAAAAGTATTTACAATTTGTTAGTTTTGGAGCATTATTCTTTGCATTAATGCCAGCTTTGGTAATGGGGCTTCATCGTACTACTTTTGCAGGAGAAAGATATTTATATTTACCAAGTATATTTTTTATAATTTGGCTTATAATTTTATGCAAAGATTTAAGAGTAAATTTCCAGATAAGTAAATATATATTGATTATATTATTTGTTTTATTTATAGGTATTAATAATTATAAACTTGCTATTTGGGAAGAGGCCAGTGCTTTAAGTAAACAAATAGTAGGTTCTTATAAAAATTTAGAAACCACAAATGGACAAAAGTTTTTAACAGTCGCTCTGCCAGATAATTTAGAAGGAGCTGAGGTATTTAGAAATAATCTTAATCAAGCTTTAGAAATTTATTATCCAGATAACCATCCAGAGATTATTATTGTTTTTGCTCATGTAGCAGTAACTAAAGAAAATAAGAATGATAATTTGCTTAAATGGCGCCAAGATGAATTAGGTTGGTTTGCTGAAAGTATAGATGGTAGTTTTGTCATAACCGGTATTACTTCTATTACTATGAATAATGTTTATTGGGAATTGTGGAATTATAATTATCAAAATTTTACAGCTAATACTATCCGTTTGATACCAGATAGTGGCAGTTTAGAGCAAATAAAAAAAGACGAGTTAGGAATTCTCATCTTTGATCAGGGAGTACTCAAAATATTAGAGTAATTATATATTATCTCCAGCTGTATAGGCAGTACTCCAGCAAGATTGTAAGTTATAGCCGCCAGTTGGACCATCTAGATCTAAAATCTCACCTACTAGGTAGAGGTTTTTTATTAGCTTAGATTGCATAGTCTTAGGATCTACCTCTTTAAGGCTAACTCCACCAGCTGTAACTATGGCTTTGTTAAATCCGTATAAAGACTTAACGTTTAGCTCAAAGTTTTTTAGTAAATGCAATAATTTCTTTCTATCTTCTTTAGTAATAGCGTTGGCTTTCTGATCAGGATCTATAGCAGACAGTTTGATTATCAAAGGAATCAGTTTTCTAGGCAATAAATCACCCAGACTGTTTCTAAATAGTTTGTTATTAGATTTAGCAAAGTCATTTTGGACACGTTTATCTAGAGTTTTGAAATCTAGCTTTGGTTTGTAATCAATAACTAATTTAACATCGCCATTTTTAAGAGCTAAACCTATATTTTTACTCATATCTAGTATTATTGGACCACTCATGCCGTTGCTAGTAAATAAGGCTTCACCAAAACGGCTGTCTATCTTTTTATTAGCTTGATAAATATTAATAGCTACATTTTTGAGACTAAGACCCTCTAATTCTTTAATCAATTTTTCTTTAATTAATATTGGAGTTAGAGAGGCAATGGGCTCTACTATAGTATGGCCCATTTTAGCTAGCCATTGATAGGCATCACCACTGGAGCCAGTCATAGGATAAGATTTACCGCCAGTAGCTATGATATATTTTTTAGCTTGTAATTCTCGGCCCAGACCGCCCTCTCTGGCTTCGCCATTCACCTTGCTTTTATCAACTAAAATTATTTTTGTTATTTCATTGTTTTTAGTAATTATATTTTTTATATTTGTATTATATTTAATCTCTACTTTATGCTCAGCTAGATAATTTTTTAAAATATCTAAAACATCAAGAGAGGAGTCACTGACGGGAAACACCCTATTACCTCTTTCTACTTTGGTAGCTAGGCCTCTAGATTCAAAAAAATTAATAATATCTTTATTACCAAATTTATTTAAAGCAGAAAATAGAAAACGTCCTGGTTTACCAAATAGTTCTACTAAGTTTTTAGTATCAAATTCAGCATTAGTTATATTACAACGGCCTTTGCCGGTAATTACTAATTTTACACCTAGTCTATCATTTTTTTCTAATAGTAAAACATGGGCACCATTTTCAGCTGCTCGTCCAGCGGCCATCATTCCAGTTGGCCCACCACCAATTACTATTAAATCGTATATCATATTAATATATTATATCAAGAATAAAACAAAAAGATACCCTGAGCGTAGCCGAATGGGCATCCTTTTTATATTTATCTTCTGCTTCTAGAAATTCTTTTATTTTTTTTAGCTTTATATTTTCCAGCGCCAACTCTTTTGCCCCTTGGCTTTCTTGGGCCTCTAGAATTGCGGGAATAGTTTCTAGCTCTCCCAGGGCCTTCTGTATCTTTGTCTATAATAATTCGTTTACCTCTGAAATTGGCACCATTGATATGCTTTAGTACTCTGCTTAGATCTTTAGCTTCAACAGTAAAGACTGAAAAGCTTGGCATTAGATTAATCTCACCAAGTTCTAGGCCTTTTAGGTTTGGATTAGAATTGAATAAGTTGAAAAGACTTTTAATATCAAATCTATCATTTTTACCAACATTAATCTTTAGTCTAACACCATTATTATCGCTAAGTTTAGTATTAAAAGCTTTAGTTTTAGCATTTAGATCTGCAGAACGAGTATTTACTAAGCCACTAAATTTATGAGCAATTAGATATTTTATTAAATCATCTTTATGAAGTTTATTTAGCTTTTTAGTCATGGCTTCAAAATAACTTTGTTTAGAAATTTCCTTAATATCAGCCTTGTTTATTTCTTCAATAAAACTATCAATTTGTTTTAAATAAACATCCTCTCCCTTAGGAATTTGTTTATATTCAAATCTTTTGCCAATAATATTTTCTAGGTCTCTAATTCTTCTTCTATCTGCAGGAGTAATAATAGAAACAGCTATACCACTTTTATTAGCTCGGCCAGTACGACCAGTTCTATGAGTATAACCTTCATTTTTATCAGGTAAGTTATAGTTGATTACATGGCTTAGATCAGTTACATCAATACCACGAGCTGCCACATCAGTAGCAACTAATAGACCGCTGTGTTTAGTTTTAAATCTAGCCATTATCTTTGTACGCATATTTTGTGATACATCGCCATGTAATGCTTCTGTATCGTAGCCAGCGCGTTTTAGCTTGTCAGCTACATCTTGAGTTTCTCTTCTAGTACGACAAAAGAGTATTCCATAAACGCCAGGTAGAAAATCTAAGATTCTTTTTAAAGATTCAAAACGATCCCTAGCAGAAACTACATAATATTCGTGGCTTACATTATCAGCACCAACATTTTGTTTACCAGCACTGATTTCTTCAGCGTCTTTCATGTATTTTTTAGCGATAGCGTGAACACTTCTAGAAATTGTAGCTGAAAAAAGTAAAGGTTGTCTATTTTTAGGAGTCTCTGCCAAAATAGCATCTAAGTCATCTTTAAATCCCATGTCTAACATTTCATCAGCTTCATCTAGTACTACCCATTTGATAGTTTGGAGTTTTAAAATATTTCTTTTAATCAGATCACGAACACGTCCCGGAGTTCCAACTACAATATTGGTACCTTTGCGGAGAGCTTTAATTTGAATATCAATTCTTTCACCACCATAAACTGGAGTAACAGAAATTCCTTTTGAGTATTTGGCAAAAGTGGCTATATCTTGAGAAATTTGTAGAGCTAACTCTCTAGTGGGGCAGAGGATTATAGATTGTAATTTTTTATCTTTAGCTTTGATTTGATTTAAAATTGGTAGACCAAAAGCCGCTGTTTTACCAGTGCCAGTTTGAGCTAGGGCTATTAGATCTTTGCTTGATTTTAGGATAAAAGGAATTGCCTTAGCTTGAATAAGCGTAGGTTCAACAAAACCCAAGTCATCAAGACTTGTCATTATATCTTTATTTAAACCCAGTTCTTTAAATTTAGTCATATGTTATTATTTTTCGTAAATACAGGGGCTATAATAACATATTTCATTTATTTTGTCAATGTTAGAAGTATAAACATATTCAAATACTAAATTTTTTTACTATTTAAGAGTAATTAAGGCCTCGTCCTGCCCCGTAGATTGAGCGATAGCGAAATTATACGGGGTCAATGTTAAAGGCTTTAGCTTATTTTTTGGGTATAAAAAAACAGCCTTTAAATATATAAAACATACTTTATCATTAGATAAACATGGCTAAAACTACCCAGCATAACAAAAATATGCCAAATTTCATGCATATCAAAACGATAATTTCTGGGCTTATAGTCTTCTAATATAAAAAATCCAGCACCAATAATATATAGACTACCGCCGCCAAATAGCCAAATCATAGCTTCGGTTGGTAACCATTGAGATAAAGGATAAACAACTGTTAGCATTAAAAGGCCTAATAAAATATATATTAGAGCTGATAGCCAAGATTTCATTTTTATACCTATAGATTTTACAATTATACCAATGATAGATATTAGCCAAATAATTATCAATAATATCAACCCAGCTTTCTGATTATCAATTGTTAAACAAATTGGAGTGTAAGAGCCAGCTATTAATAAGAAAATCATAGAATGATCAATCCGTTGTGATATTTCTTTGACTCTAGTGTCTTGAGGTAAGATATGATAGAAAAAACTAGAAGTATATAATAGGACTAAACTAAATCCAAAAATGGAGAAACCTATAAAATGCATACCAGTTCCTTTGAGAATAGCTAAAATAACCATAACTATCATAGAAATTATAGCCAAGGCTAAACCTATCAAATGGGTTAAAGCACTGACAGGTTCGTTATTTAAATGAAATGGATTAATTATCTCTTTCATAGCTTAAGTATAACAAAAAATTAAATAAAAAACATCCTAGGTATTGACTTAATATCAATAATTATGTATTATGTTACAGCTCTTGTTAATTCTAACGGAGTATAGTAGTTCTTTCAAGGAGGAAAAGTCATGTTAATTCTTGCCAGAAAAATTGATGAGGTGATAATGATTGGTAATAATGTCTCTATTACTATAGCTGATATTAAGTCTAGTCAGGTACAGATTGGGATAACTGCTCCCAAAGAGGTGCCAGTTCACCGATATGAGATTTGGCGTGATATACAAAACGCTGAAAAAAATCTTGCCTTACCTCAACGAAGTAAGAATTAGGGTCATAGACCCTCTTTCGTAGATTAGCCCCACTTTGTGTATACAGAGTGGGGTATTTTTTTTAAAAAGAAAAACCTCAGGTTAGTGAGGTTATTTTTTATTGTGTCATTCTCGAGTATAGTTTTTTGTCATCTCGAGCGTAGTCGAGAGATCTGAGAAATTTAATATTTAGATTTCTCCACTCACTGCTTTCGGTCGAAATGACAATGGGACTCTATCGCTACGCTCCAGAGTGACGAGGGGATTATTTCATTCTCTTTCTATCATTTTCAGTTAGACCTTGTTTCCGTAAGCGGACACTCGTTGGAGTAATCTCTAAATACTCATCGTCTGAGATAAGCTCTAAACCTGTCTCGATAGTTAGGATTGCCGGAGGCGTTAAAGTAATAGCATCATCAGCCCCTGAACTACGCATATTAGTTAATTGTTTACCTTTAATTGGATTAACTGCCATATCAAAACCTTTAGCAGTATTACCAATAACCATACCTTCGTAGACTTCTACGTTTGCTCCAATATATAGATCACCACGTTCTTGGAGATTGAATAATGAAAAGCCCAGAGCTTTACCACTAGCCATAGAAATCATAGAGCCAACATTACGTTTCTTAATTTCACCAGTATAGGGACGATATTCAAGGAAGTGAGAACATAATATACCTTCACCGCGAGTATCAACTGTAAATTCACCACGATAGCCAAGTAGACCACGAGTTGGTATTTCAAATACTATACGCATTTGACCATTCTCAGTATTCATAGCAGTAGCCACACCTTTTCTCTTACCCATCTTTTCCATA
>JABHYW010000048.1 GCA_018656655.1 Candidatus Komeilibacteria bacterium
AACTACGACCCCGTGTTTAAAACAATGATATAATACACTATTTCTGAGGTTTTGGCAAGGGTCTAAGGTATAAATAATAAATCATACCTAAAGCTACCAAAATAAGTACCAAACTAATAATTTGTGGTAAACGCCAAATATTGATTAGCAAAGTATCATCAATGCGAACAAACTCCATAAAAAACCTAATCAATCCATAACCTATAAAATAAAATAATGTCAAAATGCCCGTTTTTAATTTCAATCTATTTGAAAATAAATATAAAATTATAAATAAAACAAGATTTAAAATAAATTCATAAAAAAACGTGGGATGGAAATAAATAAAATCTTTATAGCCCTCTACTCTATTAGTCACTTCTATAGGAATACCCCACCAGCCTGCAGTTGGTCTACCAAATAACTCTTGATTAAAATAATTCCCCCACCTACCAATAGCCTGACCCAAAGGCACTGCCAGCACTAGACCATCTGTTAATTTCCAAAAATTTATTTTATGATGCCGTGCCCAAAATACAACTGTCAAAAATCCAAAAAGCAAAGCTCCTTGAATAGACAATCCTCCGTGCCAAACTTTGAATACGTCTATTGGATTTTGTAAATAATAACTAAAATTAAAAAATACTACATGACCAAAACGTGCTCCAATAAGACTAATAATTATTAAATAAAAAATTAAATCTTCAAATTGAGTTAGTTTGATAATAGATTTTCTCAAAAAATATTGCCTAGCCTGCCAAGCTGAAATTATAATTGCTAATACCAAAATTAGCCCATACCAATGAATGGTCAATGGGCCAATAGATACAAGTACTGCTTCTGGCAAATATTGTTGCCAAAACATAATTTATAATTCTCCTTTCAAAATATAACCTATAATTTCTTCCCAATATTCATAAGAAAGACCACCACCGATAATTTCACCATTTATAATATAAGTTGGGGTACCTGGAATATCAAGCTCTACGCCACTAGCATAGTCCTGTCTAATTTCACTAGCATATTTTTCATCAGCCAAACAGTCATTAAATTGTGAAATGTCTATTCCTAAATTTTTAGAAAGTAACTTTAAATTCTTTCTATCAAACTGTGGATCACCCTCAAATAATAAATCATGGTATTCCCAATACACTCCCTGTTCGTTAGCACAACTAGCTGCTAAATGAGCATCAAATGCTCCTGGATGAATCCCTTCGGTTGGATAATCTTTAGTAGTAAAACGAAGTAATGGTCCAAATTTTTTCATTACTCTCTTAAGTGTTTCTTGATCTGCTTTACAGAATGGACAAGCAAATGATTCGTAGGCCACTACATTAATAATCGGATTGTCTGCACCTAACCATGGATCGTCATCAGTCATTAAATCAGCTACTAATTTCTGATTGGCCACATATTGTTCTTGACTTAACCAAATATTTAATTTTTCATTATAAATATCGCCTTTTTTAACATGATAATAACCAATACCCACCCTTACAATAAAATAAATAGCTAAAAATAATACCAAGGCAATAAAAACTAAAAATATTCTTCCTGAAACTCTCTTATGCCAAGGCTTGTAATAACTTTTAACCACGGCATCAGACATTCTGTCTTTTATTCTTTTTTTTATTCCCATATTTTTATATTTTTAGTTTTTCTATATAATTTCCTAATTTAAACAAAGTACTTTCGGCAAAAGGTTTAGCTAAAATTTGTAAGCCGATTGGCATACCATTTTTATCTTTAGCTATAGGTAATGATAAACCACAAATACCAGCAATATTAGCTCCCACAGTAAATATATCTGACAAATACATAGTTAAAGGATCTTTTGATTTTTCCCCTATTTTGAAAGCCGTACTTGGTGTAACAGGAGTAATTAAAGCATCCACTTCTTTAAAAACCGCAGCAAAATCATTTTTAATTAAAGTACGAATTTTTTGCGCTTGTTTATAATAAGCATCATAATAACCAGCTGATAAAATATAAGTTCCTAAAATAATTCGACGCTTAGTCTCGGCACCAAAACCATCACTACGAACAGTTTTATACCAATCATCAAGACTAAGACCTTTATCGCCACACATACCATAAAGTATTCCGTCATAACGAGCCAAATTAGAACTAACTTCTGCTGGCATTAAAAGATAATAAGCTGCCAAAGCATAATCAGTATAAGGTAATTTAACTTTCTTAATCTCAAAACCTTGTTTTTCTAAAACTTTTATTTTATCCTCAACTGCTTGCTTAACTTCAGGATTAATTCCTTTGCCAAAATATTCGGCTGGAACACCAATCTTTATTTTCTGAACATCTTTATCTATATCTTTAATATAATCTAATACTTTATCTCTAGAACTAGTAGCATCATATTTATCAAAACCAGCCATTGCATTTAATATATAAGCCAAATCTTTGACCGTTTTAGCCATAGGACCAATCTGATCTAAAGAAGATGCCATAGCCATAGAACCATAACGAGACACTCTACCATAACTAGGTTTAAGTCCTGTTATTCCACAAAATGAAGCTGGTTGTCTAATAGATCCACCTGTATCTGTACCTAAAGAAACAGGGGCTAATGCCGCTGCCACAGCAACTGCGCTACCACCAGACGATCCTCCAGATACTCTAGTCTTATCATATGGATTGAGCACTGGTCCAAAATGTGAATTTTCATTAGAAGACCCCATAGCAAATTCATCACAGTTAGTCTTGCCTAAAATCACCATGCCAGCCTCTTTCAATTTAGCCACAGCTGTAGCAGTATAAGTGGCTTGATAATTCTTTAAAATTTTTGAACCTCCTGTAGCTGACTGACCTTCAACTAAAATAATATCTTTAACTGCTATCGGCACACCAGTCAGTGGTCCAGCTTTTTTACTTTTTATTTTCTTATCAGCTTCCTTAGCCTCAGCCAAAGCATTATCATTTATACTAATAAAAGAATTAGTATCATCCGCTTTAATATTGTCTAAATAGGCCTGAGTCAATTCTGCACTGCTAAACTTAGCAGATTTAAATCCCGCTTGAATACTATCTATATCTAATTTTTGTAAATTAATATCTGACATGTTTACTTATTAAAAACATTAGGTGCAGCTACATATTTTCCATCTTTTTGGCAAGCCTGAGAAATTGCCTCTGGTTTACAAGCCTCTACACTATCTGGTCTAGGACCAACATCGCTATCTTCTATACCGCTAAGACTTTCTTTGACATTTTTAAGATCTAAATTGTTTATTTTATCTACATAAGTCAAAATATCTTGCAATTGACTATTGTAAGATTCTAACTCCTTTTCGCTTAGCTTTAATTTAGCTAAATCAGCTAAATGTAATACTTCTTTTTTATTAAATTCCATGAGTTCATTTTAACTAATATATACTTATTTCGCAACAACTATACTATTTTATTAATTTTAAAAACTCTTGTTCACTAATTATTTTTATACTTGATATTTTTTTAGCTTTAGCTAATTTTGAACCAGGTTTGTCTCCAAAAACTAAATAATCCAATTTTTTACTAACTGAAGATACAATTTTTCCTCCTAAGTTTCTCACTTTATTTTTAGCGCTGTCTCTATCAATATCTAATGAACCAGTAAATAAAAATGTCTGGTCGGCTAATTTATTATTTTTGGATTTTGGATTTTGGATATTTATACCTTGTTTTAAAAATTCATCTAGCAAATCTTGATTATCTTTTAACCAAGCTATAATAGATTTGGCCACTTCTGGACCTACGTCATTAATAGCCTGTAATTCATCAAGGTCAGCTTGGCTAAATTTGTCTAAACTTCCGTAATAATTAGCCAATAAAATAGAAGTTTCCTCACCAACGTGCCGAATACCCAAAGCATAGATAAAATTGCTTAAACCTACGTTTTTTGAGCTCTCAATAGCTTTTAAAAGCTTGAGACTCTTCTTTTGAGCAAAGCCTTCTAAAGGTTCTAAATCTCCTATCTTAAGACTAAAAATATCCGCTGGCGAAACCACCAGATTTTGATCTATAAATTGCCTAACTATACTATTACCCATTCCATCAATATTAAAACCTTTCTTGGAAACAAAATGAATAATAGCTTCTACATTTTGACCATAACATTTTTTATTAGAACAATAATAAGCCACTTCTCCGTCCTTTTTAGTAACTGGCGAATGACAACTTGAGCAAGTTTTTGGAAAAATAAATTTCTTTTCTTTACCAGTGCGTAATTTTGTAAGTGTTTTTACAATATCTGGAATAATATCACCAGCCTTTTGAATTATAACTGTATCACCCACTCTAACGTCTAGTCTGTCTATTTCATCTTGATTGTGTAAAGTTGCTCTGGAAACAGTACTACCAGCTACTGACACTGGCTCTAATATAGCTACTGGCGTCAAAGCTCCCGTCCGACCAATTTGCACTTCAATATCTAAAACTTTAGTAGTCACCTGTTCGGCTGGAAATTTATAAGCCAACATCCAACGCTCGGCTTTACCAATATGCCCTAAGATTTTTTCTTGTCTTAAATCATTTACTACAATTACCGAGCCATCTGTTTCATAAAGTAATTTTTTACGTTTATCTACCCATTGTTTCAAAAAATCTTCAACTTCGTCAATATTTTTACAAAGACGACTGTTCATCTCGGTTTTAAAACCTAATTTATTTAATAGCCTATGCGAATCTTGATGAGTCTGCTGTCCTAAATCTGATATTATTTCAAAAGCTAAACAATCTAATTTACGACTACGAGTTATTTTAGGATCTAACTGTCTAATAGACCCAGCTGCTACATTTCTAGGATTAGCAAAAAGATCTTTTCCTTCTTTAGCTCTTTGTTTATTTAAATTTACAAAAACACCCTTGCTCATTACTACCTCTCCTCTGATTTCTATTATGTTTGGTAATTTTTTACCTTTAAGTGGCCTAAGAGACAAAGGAATACTTTCAATTGTTTTTAAATTGTTAGTTACATCTTCTCCTACGCTACCATCCCCTCGAGTGGCTCCTCGCCAAAATAATCCATTTTTATAAGTTAAAACCACTGTTAGGCCATCTAATTTTAATTCTGTGTAATAATCCTTAATTTTCCCCGCAGAGCGGGATCCCGCTCTGCGGGATAATATTCTTTCATTCCTCTCTCGCCAGTCCTCTATATCACTTCGTGAAAATGCATCAGCTAAAGATAGCACTTTTTTAGAGTGCTTTACTTTTACAAATTTATCTAAAGGCCTACCACTAACTCTTTGAGTTGGCGAATCCACTTTCTTCAATTTTGGAAATTGTTTTTCTAAACTATCTAGCTCTCTTTTTAAAGAATCTAAAGCACCATCTGAAATTTCTTCTGTATCTAAAACATGATAAAGATAACGATGATGATTAATTTCTAAAATCAATTTAGCTATTCTATTTTTAGCTTCGCGTTCTGTCATTATATTACAAATCTTTTTTTAAT
>JABHYW010000049.1 GCA_018656655.1 Candidatus Komeilibacteria bacterium
AATCAACTTTAGCTGATGATGAAGTAGAACATCGAGAGCAAGATGCTAAACTTTATTATATAAAGTATGGACCATTTACAGTAGCCACTACTCGTCCTGAAACTAAATTAGCTGATACAGGTGTAGCTGTTAATCCGAGCGATAAACGTTATAAAGAATATGTTGGTCAAACTTTAGATATTGATTTGGCTGGCCACAAAATAAAAGTAAAAGTTTTTGCTGATAAGGAAGTAGATAAAGATTTTGGTAGTGGTGTAGTGGGAGTAACTCCAGCTCATAGTGCTACGGACTATGACTTTGCTCAGCGTCATGGATTAGAAGTAATAAAATTAATAGATGAGCAAGGTATTATAATGCCAGCAGGAGGTAAGTATGCTGGCATGTCAGTACTTAAGGCTAGAGAGGCTTTTGTTAAAGATTTAGAAGCAGCCAAACAAATAGACAAGATAGAGGATTTTAAAAATAACTTATCAATTTGTTATCGTTGCGATACAGCCATTGAACCACTTACTTCGGAGCAGTGGTTTGTTAGAGTAAACAAAGAAATTCCAGGTCGGGGCAAGAGTTTGAAAACTTTAGCTACTCTAGCAGTTAAAAATGGAGATATAAAAATATTACCAGCTAGATTTGAGAAGACTTATTATCATTGGATGGATAATCTTCATGATTGGTGCATTTCTAGGCAAATTTGGTGGGGACATCGTATTCCAGTTTGGTATACCGAGGATGGAGAAATTATAGTAGCTCGTAATGACGCTGAAGCTAAAGAAAAAGCCAAGGGTAAAAAGTTGAGACAAGATGAAGATACATTAGACACTTGGTTTTCTTCTTCACTATGGACTTTTTCCACTTTAGGTTGGCCATCCTCCACCAAGGCTTCGGATGGCAAGCCAGTCCAGGGCAGTGATTTGGAGCAATTCCATCCGACTTCTGTGATGGAAACAGGTTATGATATTATATTTTTCTGGGTGGCTAGAATGATACTAATGACAGAATATATATTAGAGGATAAGCCATTTGAAACAGTTTATCTCCACGGTATGATTAAGGATAAGGCAGGTAAGAAAATGTCTAAATCTTTGGGTAATGGAATTGACCCACTAGAGATGATAGATAAGTTTGGTACCGATGCTTTACGTTTGTCATTAATTATTGGTTCAGCGCCTGGAGCAGATTTAAGATTATATGAAGAAAAAATTGCCGGCTATCGTAATTTTGTAAACAAACTTTGGAATATTTCCAGGTTTATATTTACTTCTGTAGATCAAATTAAAAGAACAGCTAAACAACCTCAAGCTAAAACTTTGGCTGATCGTTGGATTTTGGCGGAACTCAATCAATTAACCGAACAAGTTACTAAAGATTTAGACAAGTATAAATTTTCACCAGCTGGTGAAAAGCTCTATGAATTTACTTGGTCTAAGTTAGCAGATTGGTATTTAGAAATTGCTAAAATAGAAAAGAATAAAGATGAAATTTTACTTTATGTTTTAGAAAGATTATTAATACTGGCCCATCCTTTTACTCCTTTTGTTACAGAAGTTATTTGGGAGCAATTTAAGAGTGATAAGTTATTAATGGTTGAAGAATGGCCTGCTTCTTCTAAATTTGAAGATAGTATTATAGTAGATTTTGCAGAACTTAAAGAATTGGTAGTAGCTATTCGTAATCTTAAGGCTGAAAATAAAATTTCACCTACAGAATTTACAGATTGTTATATTGACTCTAAAGTTTTAGATAAAGAATATTTAATTTTAGCTGCTAAAATGTCTAGAGTAAATTTAGTAGATAAAAAATTAGATTTAGAACCAATTGCTATCAATAGCAGTAAGGTTTATATTAATCTCAAAAAAGAATTATCAGATAAAGATATACAAGATATAGAAAAATTTATAAAGATTACAGAAGCTAAGTTAGCTAATAGCGATTTTGTAAATAATGCACCAGTCAAAGTGATAAAGGATACTAAAAAAAGATTAGCTGAAGCTAAAAACAAAATACAGTAAATAAAAACCCCTCCAGCCTCCCCTTGTCAGGGGAGGATTTTTTAAAATAAAAAAGCCCCCTTGATAAAGGGGGTTTGGGGGGATTAATCTTTAACCTTATCAAATATTTCTTCTATAGAAGTAATACCTTCCATAGCTTTAAGTAAACCATCTTGTAACATAGTAATCATGCCAGCGGCAATGGCTACTTTTTCTATTTCATACTCAGAGGATTTTCCAGATAATATAATTTTTTCTATTTCAGGACTCATGAGCATTACTTCATATATACCAATTCTACCTTTATAACCTAGTTCTTGGCATTTATCACAGCCTTTAGCAGTATAGAATTTAAGATTAGTTAATTCTGGCTTATGACCAGACTCAGCACTAATTTCATTTAGAGCATTCAATATAGCGGTCATAGTAGTATTATCTATTTTAGTATCTTCAACCTTACAATCTGGGCATAATTTTCTAGCTAATCTTTGTCCAATTATAGCATTTAGTGATGGGGCAAGTAAGAATGGTTGAACACCCATAGCTAATAGTCTAGGTATTGTACCAGCCGCAGAATTAGTATGGATAGTAGATAACATTAAATGACCCGTTAGGGCGGCATTAATAGCAGTATCAGCTGTTTCTAGGTCACGGATTTCACCAACCATTACTATATCAGGGTCTTGACGAAGAATAGCCCTTAAGCCTCGAGCAAAAGTATAAATAGATTTCTTTTTTGTTTCCCCAACTACCGTAGGTTCTTGATCAGAGGTATCTGCATTATCTATTTGACTTTGTACAATGCCGGCCAACTTATATTCGATTGGATCTTCTAAGGTAATAATTTTTGTGTCCTCAGTATTGAGTTTATTTAATATGGCATATAGAGTAGTAGTTTTACCAGAACCAGTTGGACCAGTGGTAATAATCATACCATTTGGTTTTTTCATCTCTTCCTGAATATCATTAAATGATTTGCCTTTAAAACCAAGTTGTTCAAATTCTAAACCAACAGAGGATGATTTTAATAGTCTCATTACAATACTTTCACCAAAAGCAGAAGGAATAGAAGAGACCCTGACATCTATTTTGTCATTACTAAGATGAATAGTGAATCTACCATCTTGTGGTTTATTTCCAATATTTAATTTTAATCCAGATAATAATTTAATACGTGAAGATATTTTTGGCCAAGACTCTTTTTCTAGTTTAGCTACTTCATGTAATATACCATCCATACGAAGACGGATTTTTACATCATTTTCTTCAGCTTCAATATGGATATCAGATGCTTTAAATTTTAAACTAGCTGCGATTACTATATTGATAGTTTCAGTTAAGCTAGTTTTTTGTATAAGCTCATCAAGTTTATTAAAAGTTGTTAATTGCTTGTCAAATTTTTCAATATCCTCGGCAGAAATAGCCACACCTTCTATTTGAATGATCTTTGGTATTTTTTTGTATATAGCTACAGCTGTATTAAAACTAGCTTCTGATATTAAATATGTTTTTATTCTAACGTGATATTTTTCAGATAATTCTTTGGCTAGATTATTTACTTGAGGATTATTTGGGTTAAGAGAACCTAGGCGCATTTCTTCGCCAGTATATAAAAAACAAACTGTTTGTAGAGCGTCAGCCTGAGCTTGTTCTATAGTCTTTAAAGCGGCTTGAGAAATTGGAAATTTTTCTAGATTTATATAAGTAATACCAAGAGCATCAGCCTGGACTTGCACGCGTTTTTCTTTTTCTTTAAGTTCTATTTCAGATAATTTAGCACTTAATTTTTGACTTTTGCTATCATTTGAATTATCGACCATGTTTTTTATTTTATTTTAATAACTATAAACAATTATACTTTATTGGTGGTCTTTAAGTCAATTTTACTTATAATAAAAAACCACTCAGAAATGAGTGGTTTTTAAAGATATTTTATTTAGTAAGCTTTGGTAAATGTTTATGAGCTACACGATGAATCTTACCATGGCTTTTGCCAGGAGCTATTAAATCTAAGAAAATAGTAGCCCAAACTATATTATAGAAAGATCCGTGTATGGCGGTACCAGTAATAAATATTACAGCTAATACGAAATAACCTATTAACATTAGCATTGGCGCTAAAATTGGTATCATAAATGATATTAATATAAAGGGTACAATAGCAAATACCATAAGAGTGATAATAGCTACTATAGACAGAATGGTGATTAATAGTAATAGGAAAGCATTCTCTAAAGTAATTATCCAATTTATTCTAAATAGTAACCAAGAATTTACAAAAGCATCGGTGAATTTTTGATTTTTTATTACTACAAATCCAATACCATATCTAGTTACAAATGAGATAATAATTACCAAAGGTACTAAGATGAAGAATACAAATAGTCCTAATATTATATATATTACCCAATCATTGGCATTAGATAGGAAATAAATTAAAGGCATTACTACCATTGATAAGAAGAAATAGACTATCAATGAATTGATAATGTTTAGTCCAAACACTGGCCAAAATTTATCAACGCCATTTTGTAATTGAAGACCCAAAGATTTTTTGACAGATTGCTTACCTTTAGCGCTAGCTGTGTAAGTAAGGCTTGCTTGTGAAGATATAGCTAAAATAGTTATAGCTGAGAATAAAATAAATAATCCAAACAATGCTAATACATCTGGTAAGCCACTCCAAGTAAGATTTGCGTTAGAGAAAGTTACAAAGATATCGACCCACGATTTTATATTAGTACTGATAAAATCAGGGAAGTTATTAGCTAAGCCTGAAAGAGTTTCTATTTCATAATATCCTAATAGAGCTGCAAATAATCCAAAGAACCATACGACTGGATTCTTTCTAGTAATTTGCCAAGCTTTAGGATAGACTGTTCTGTAAAACATAATTTTATTTTTATTTTTTAGATGTCTATATTATACAATAAAATTGATAAAAAAACAAAACCCCTCCAAAAAGAAGAGGGTAAGTTTAATTAATATTTTTAAATAAATCAAAAAGCCTCCCGAGTGGAAGGCTTTTTATTAAGCTAGTAGCTTATTGAATTCGTCTTTTTCTATAGTCTCTTTATCAAGTAATACTTTAACTATCTTTTCCATTTTATCTTTATTATCTTTGATGGTTTTTTCAGCGGTCTTCAAAGCGTCGTCTATATATTTTGATATTTCTTCATCAATAGTCTGAGCTGTTTTTTCACTGTAGTCACGACGTTCATGAATTTCCTTGCCCAAGAAAGGCATTTCATCTTTTTGTCCAAAAGTACGAGGTCCAAGTTTTTCATCCATGCCAAATTGAGTAACCATTTTTCTAGCTGTAGCAGTTGCTCTTTGCAAGTCATTAGAAGCTCCAGTAGTAACTTCACCAAAAAATGTTTTTTCAGCTGCATAACCACCTAATAGAACAGCCATAGAAGCTATAAAGTCAGAATAAGCTGTCATTTTTTTATCTTCTTTTGGTAGATTAATAGTATAACCAGCTGCTCTTCCGCGGGAAATAATAGAAACTTTATGTACAGGATCAGCCTTAGGTAACATATGGGCCATTAAAGCATGTCCAGCTTCATGATAGGCTGTTATTTTCTTTTCAGTTGCAGATAGAATATGACTTTTTCTTTTACGGCCTAATAATACTCTTTCTATAGAATCAAGCACAGTTAGATTACCTATAGTTTTTTTATTAGCTCGCGCTGCAGTGATAGCAGCTTCATTTAATAAATTGGCTAGATCAGCACCAGAAAATCCAGGGGTGCGTTGAGCTACAATTTTTAAGTCAACATCTTTATCCAAAGGTTTTTTCCTAGCGTGAATTTTTAGTATAGCTTCTCTATCTTTTATATCTGGTAAATCAATTACTACTTGTCTATCAAAACGACCAGGACGAAGCAGAGCAGGGTCTAAGACATCAGGTCTATTAGTAGCGGCTAATACTATGACATTGGTTTGATTATCAAAGCCATCCATTTCAACTAATATTTGATTTAAGGTTTGTTCTCTTTCATCGTGAGATCCACCTAGGCCAGCTCCACGTTGACGACCAACTGCATCAATTTCATCTATAAAGATAATACAAGGGGCAGTCTTTTTAGCTTTTTTAAATAAATCTCTGACACGTGAAGCGCCAACACCAACAAACATCTCTACGAATTCAGAACCAGAGATATGAAAAAATGGAACTTTAGCTTCACCGGAGGTTGCTCTAGCCAAAAGAGTTTTACCAGTACCAGGAGAACCAAGCAATAAAACACCCTTAGGAATTTTAGCTCCCATAGTAATAAATTTTTGAGGATGTTTGAGGAATTCTACAATCTCTTCCAAATCTTCTTTAGCTTCTTTAGCACCAGCTACATCTTTAAAGCTTACTTTTATTTTTTGGTTGGCAATTTTAGCGCCAGATTGACCAAAGGTCATAGCCTTACTATTAACTCCTTGAACTTGCCGCATCATAAACCAAATTAAGCCGATAATAAACAAGGCAGGGATGATAAACGGAAGAATCGTTAATAAGAATCCAGAGCTTGGTTCATCGCCAACGCTAATGTCTAGCTGAGAAATTTTTTCAGGAGAGACATTATAATTTTTTAGTACTTCACTAAGAGATTCGTTCATCTCTTTCTTACTAAATTGCTTATTTTCGTCTTTTAGTAATATATCAAGCTCATTACCTTTTACAGTAATACTTTGTACTTCCTCATTATTTATTTCTTGAACTAGTTTAGCAATAGAAATATTCTCGATATTGTCTTGGCTATTATCAAATAGACTAAAAGCAGTCATGATAGCGGCAAATATCAAGAAAAATATTAGGAAATTTTTTAAAATATTTTTCATATAATTTTATTATTTTTTAACCCCGCTAGAGGCCTATTATTAATATTAAGTATATCAAATATCAGGGGATAGTTCTAACGGGGTAAAATTTATAACTTTATTTCTTAGCGTCCTTTTTATCGTCTTTGGCCTTTTCTTCTTTCTTGTCGTCTTTAGTATCTACTTCTTTTTTAGTATCTTTCTTATTTTCTTTAACTTCTGTTACTTCTTTTTTATCGTCCTTCTTTTCTTTCTTATCTTCTTTAGTATCTTTTACTTTTTTAGGTTTTTCATCTTTATCTTCTTTTTTAGTTTCAGTTTTATCCTTTTTTATGTCTTTCTTATCTTCTTTTTTCTTATCATCCTTTTTGTCATCTTTTTTAAGGTCTATTCCTTTTAAAGAAAGTCCTAGACGATGATGTTTTGGTTCGATAGTAAGAATTGTAAATTCATAATCTTTACCAACCGTTACTAAATCTTCAGGATTTGATACTTTTTTAGCACTAAGTTCTGAAATATGAACTAAACCATGAATGTCGTTGTCTAACTCAATAAAAGCTCCAAAAGGATTTACCTTGAGAACTTTACCTTTTACTTTTTGACCGATAGTATATTTAGCTGCTACTTCAGCCCAAGGATCTTTTTGTAATTTTTTAATAGATAGAGATATTTTAGTGTTTTCAATATCGATAATTTCAGCTTTTACATTATCACCAACTTTTATAATATCTCTTGGATTGTCAATTCTTTGCCAGGCAAGTTCTGAAATATGAACTAAACCTTCTAAGCCCTCACCAAATTCTACAAAGGCACCAAAGTCTACTACACCAGTAACTCTACCTTCAACTTGATTGCCAATTTTAAATTTAGAGATAACTTTCTTTTGCCTGTCATTCCAAGCAGCTTTTTCAGAAACAATAAGTTTCTCCTCTTTTTCGTTTATATCAATTACTTTAGTTTTTAGAAGTTGATTTACAAAACTTTTTAGATGAGTCAAAATTTTACTTTTATCTCCACCTTCAATACGAGGATAATGCTCTATAGTAAGTTGTGATACTGGTAAAAATCCTACAACGTTACCAAGTTTGATCATTAGACCACCTTTATTAGCATCTATTACTTTAGATTCAACAATAGTGCCTTCTTTGTAAAGATTTTCTAGATTATCCCAAGCTTTTTGATGGCCAGCCTCACGAAGAGACAATTCCATATAGCCATTTTCGTTATCTAAACCAATAACAGTGGCTGTTGCTTTATCACCAATTTTTAAACCTGAAGTTTCATCTGATTCATCATAGATTTCTCTACCACGGATAATACCAGTGGTGATACTATCTAGATCTAAATAAATTTCATTTTTAGAAAGACTGATAACAATACCAGTCACTAGTTCGCCCTCTTTTGGAATATTAACTGCTTTTTCATCTTGCAGTAATAGGTCCATTGGATTTTGGGCAATTGTTTTTTCTTCTGACATATTAATTATTAATATTTATCCCTATCTCAACTTGAGATTGAGCCTCTAAATTCGTCTTATTTAGAGATAGATTAGTTATTTATAAGCTGCCTTACATTACCATAAAACTTAAAATAAATCAAGTCCTCTAGTCTTAGGCTCTTTTTATCAACAAAACCCTTAAAAATAGGGTAAAAAACTGCATTTTTTGTCTTTACTTTTAGGCTTTTTTATGCTAAAATGTTTAGTATTAAAAGGTATAAAAAATAGCTAAAATATATGATAATTTCATGGCACGGATTTAATTATTTTAAATTAAAAAACACTTCAAATTCTTTAATATTTAATCCTTATGGATTAGATAAAGTAAGTAAATTTTCTAAGGCTAAGGCTGATTTAATTTTATTTTCAGACCCTAGTAAAATAGCCAAGGCTAAATTAAATAAAGAGGCATTCATAGTTGACTCCCCAGGTGAATATGAGGTCAATGATGTTTTTGTTTATGGTCGTGAGGTTAAAGGTAATATTATTTATTATGTTGTCTTTGAAAAAATTAAAATTGCTTTCTTAGGAGAATTTGGACATGGAGATTTAGATAATGGAGATTTAGAACTTATAGAAGGAGCTGATATATTGATTTTGCCAGTTGGTGGAGGAGATTTAACTACAGCTAAAGAGGCTTCTAAAATTATTCAACAAGTAGAACCACGAGTAGTTATACCAAGTTGTCATAAAGCTGGCTCAGGCAAGCTCAAAGCAGACAGTGTAACAGATTTTATAAAAGAATTTGGTGTAAAGCCAGTTGAGGAAGAAAAATATAAAATAAAAAAGAAAGATCTTCCGCAAGAAGATGTACAGTTAATTATACTTAAAACCCAAAAATGATTATTTTTGACTCAGGAGGGAACAAAAATTTAATTTTAATAATTTTAGTAGTATTGTTTACTGGAATTATAGCTTGGCAGTGGGCACTTAGTGATCCTTTTGCGAGCGTAGAAATGGAAAATAATTTTTTATCAAAGATAAGTGAAGATACAGGTGATTCTGTGGATAATATAAAAAATTCTGTAGCACAAGGAATAGCAGACGCAAAAGTAGTAAGTGATGAGGTTAATAAAATAGCACAACAAGAGCAATTAATTGAAGAGGCTAAAAAATATTTAGAAGATAAAGAAAATAATATTTTATTAGCACCAGATAATCAAGAAGATTGTGAATTTCAAGAAGGCGAATGGAAAATTTGGAACGAAAGCACAAAAGAGACTTGTAATTTATTTACTGATGACGCAGATAAAGAATGTAGTGATAGTAGTGAGTGCGAAGCTTATTGTATAATAGATTTGCCAGAAATAGCTATGAAAGATTTACCTTTAGAGACAAAAGGAACTTGCGCGGCTAGGACAATTTGGGAAGGATGTTATTCATTAGTTGAAGAGGGATTAGTTTACGGAATAGTTTGCAATTAATATAGTAGATCCTGAAATAAATTCAGGAAGACAATATAAAATATATGGTAACAAAGAAAAAAAACGTAAAGAAAGAAGATTCTAAAAAACCAAATCAAGATATCTTAATAGACAATAAGGGTAACGTAGAGCCTTTGTCTATTGTTGAAGAAATGGAAACCTCATACATTGATTATGCTATGAGTGTTATTGTTTCTCGTGCTTTACCTGATGTTAGAGATGGTTTAAAGCCGGTTCATCGTCGTATTTTATATGCGATGTGGACTATTGGTTTAAAACATAATGCTAAATTTAGAAAATCAGCCACTGTAGTTGGTGAAGTACTTGGTAAATATCATCCTCATGGAGATGCAGCTGTTTATGCTTCTATGGTTAGAATGGCTCAGGATTTTGCTATGCGTTATCAATTAGTAAATGGCCAGGGAAACTTTGGTTCCGTGGATGGTGATAGTGCAGCGGCCATGCGTTATACGGAAGCTAAATTACAAGCCATAGCTGAAGAGCTAATGTTTGATATTGAAAAAAATACAGTTGATTTCGTGCCAAACTATGATGGTTCACATAAAGAGCCAAGAGTTATGCCAGCTAAGTTACCAAATTTACTTCTAAATGGTACTACTGGTATTGCGGTTGGTATGGCCACTAGTATTCCACCTCATAATCTAGGGGAGCTGATAGATGCGATTACATTATTAATAGATAATCCAAAAACTACTATTGAAGATTTGATGGAAATAGTTAAGGGTCCAGATTTTCCAACTGGCGGTATAATTTATAGTATAGAAGATATAAAGACTGCTTATGCTACTGGTCGTGGTGGTATTGCTATGCGTGGTGAGGCTGAAATTATAGAACCAAAAGCTGGTCAGTATCAAATTGTTATTTCTTCTATTCCTTTTCAAGTTAATAAAGCCAACATGTTAGAGAAGATAGCTCAGTTGGTAAAAGATAAGAAATTAGAAGGCATTAAAGATCTTCGTGATGAATCAGATAAAGATGGCATAAGAGTAGTTGTTGATCTTAAGAAAGATGCTTATCCAAATAAGATTTTAAATAATCTATATAAACATACTCAATTACAGGAGAAATTTCATGTTAATATGTTAGCTTTGATAGATGGAATTCAACCAAGGGTGCTTACTTTACAAAGTATTTTGGAAGAATATATTAAGCATCGTCAAACAGTAGTTACTCGTCGTACTCAATTTGAATTAGATAAAGCTAAAGATAGAGCGCATATTTTAGAAGGTTTGAAAAAAGCTTTAGATAAAATTGATGCCGTTATTAAGCTAATTAGAGCTTCTAAAGATAAGGAAGTAGCTAAGCTTAATTTAATGAAGAAATTTAAATTAAGTGAAAGACAAGCCGTGGCTATTTTAGAAATGAAGCTACAATCTTTGGCTAATATGGAAAGAAAGAGGCTTGAAGATGAGTTAAAAGAGAAAAAGAAATTAATCAAAGAATTAGAGTCTATACTTAATAGTAAGAAAAGAGTATTAAGTATTATCAAAAAAGAACTTAAAGAAATTAGAGATAAATTTGCTGACGAGAGAAAAACTAAGGTAGTTAAGGGGGCTATTGGCAAGATGAATACCAAAGATCTTATTCCAAATGAAGCAACTGTTGTTACTATGACTCATGATGGATATGTTAAGAGGCTTTCTCCAGAAACTTTCCGAACGCAAGGCAGGGGTGGTAAAGGTGTGATAGGTTTAACCACTAAAGAACAAGATGAGGTGCAGATATTTATGTCCACTAGTACTCATGCTGATTTATTATTCTTTACTACTAAGGGCAGAGTATTTCAACTTAAGGCCTATGAAGTACCTCAGCAATCTCGTACTTCTAAAGGTCAAAATATTGTTAATTTCTTACAACTTTCTCCAGAAGAAAAAGTTTCATCTATTATCCAAAGTGAAGATTTTAAAGTTTTTAAATATTTTGTCATGCTAACTAAGCAAGGCGTAATTAAAAGAGTGGAAGTATCTCAATTTGATAATGTACGTAGATCAGGATTAATAGCCATGAAGCTTAAGGGTGATGATGTGCTTAATTGGGTAAGACCTTCATCTGGTAAAGACGATATTATCTTAGCTACTGCTAAAGGACAGGCCATTAGATTTAAAGAAAAGAATGTTAGAGCTATGGGGCGTGGTGCTTCTGGTGTGAGAGCTATTCGTCTTAAAAAAGATGATGTTATAATTGGCATAGATCTTATCCCAGATGGAAAAGCAGCTTCTGATGAGCAGTTGATGGTAGTAATGGCCAATGGTTTTGGTAAGAGAACTTCCGTTGCTTCTTATAAAGTACAAGGTAGGGGTGGATCGGGTATCAAGACTGCCCAAGTAACTACTAAGACTGGTGATATTGCTTCAGCTAAAATAGTATCTACTAGAATAGAAACAGAGGATATAATTATTATTTCTAAAAAAGGACAAGTAATTAGAATGCCTATCAAGTCAGTTAATGTTTTGGGTCGAGCCACTCAAGGGGTGAGATTAATGAAGTTTAAGGATCCTGATGATAAAGTGTCTTCAGTGACATTTATATAAAATCAATCCCCCGCTCGTCGGGGGTTTTTGAGTTCTATTTGTAAATAGCCTATATAAATGATAATCTTTAAATAATATAATATTATGGATTTTGATAGATTAAAAAAATTTATTGATGAACAAGATATAAAATTAGATAAGTTATATAATAATTTTGATAATGATCAGCAAAAAAAGAATTTAGCCTATGCCGTGAAGTTAACAGAAGAAGTTGGTGAACTTAGTGATGAGATACTAGCTTACAATTCTTTTCAAAGGCAAGAAAAATTAGATGTTAAAGGAAAAGATGATTTAGGAGATGAATTTGCTGATGTGATGTTAGTATTATTATTACTTATGAAAAATATGGATATTGATATGGAAAAAGTGTTGAATAAAAAAATAGCCAAATTAGAAAAAAGAAAATAATATGGGAGAAGATAGATTGACATCAGCTAAAGAACAAAATACAGATCGCACTTGGGATCTTACTTTGCGTCCTCAAAAACTTAAAGATTATGTTGGTCAAGAACAGGTTAAAGAAAATCTTGATATTGTGCTTCGTGCTGCTCAAAATAGGAAGGAACCTATAGATCATACATTACTTTATGGCCCTCCAGGGCTTGGCAAGACGACTTTGGCCCATATTATAGCTAAAGAGATGGGAGTAGGAGTTAAGGTAACCTCTGGTCCAGCTATTTCTAAAGCTGGAGATTTGGCAGCCATTATTACCAATCTTCAGGAGGGTGATATTTTATTTATTGATGAGATTCATCGTCTTAATAAAACCATAGAAGAAATCCTTTATCCAGCCATGGAAGATTTTGCTTTAGATCTTATACTTGGCAAGGGCCCATCTGCTCAGATGGTCCGTCTTGATTTGCCGAAGTTTACTTTAATTGGAGCTACTACTAGGTATAATCTTATTTCTTCTCCATTAAGAGATAGGTTTGGAGTAACTTTTAGACTTAATTTTTATACACCAGCTGAGTTAGCTCAAATTGTGAAGCGAGCCGCTGATATTTTAACTATTAAGATTGATGATCAATCTACACTTGAAATTGCTAGTCGTAGTCGGGCAACACCTCGTATTGCTAATCGTATTTTGAAAAGAGTTAGAGATTATGCGCAAGTTAAAGGTGATGGAAATATTTCTTTAGATTTAACCAAACAAGCACTTGATATGATGGCTATAGATAAGTTTGGTTTGGATGATTTAGATAGAAAATTACTTACTGTTTTAGTAGAAAATTTTGGTGGAGGTCCAGTAGGGCTAGGTACTTTAGCAGCTGCTATTCAAGAAGAGTCTGGTACTATTGAAGAAATATTTGAGCCGTATCTTATGCAATTAGGATTATTATCTCGTACTTCTCAAGGTAGGATAGCTACCGATAAAACTTATGAGTATTTAGGAATAGATAAAAAGGGCGATAAAAATAAGTTATTTTAGTTTATGAAGCCTAAATTACTATTACATTCATGTTGTGCACCGTGTTCTATATATGTACTTAGAGAATTAGCCAAAGACTATGATCTAAGTATTTTTTTCTATGATCCAAATATTCATCCTCATACAGAATATATTCAACGTCGTGATGAAATGGCAAATTATGCTAAAAAGATTGGCGTATCTTTTGAAGAAGGTAAATATGATAGCGAAGATTGGTTTAGTAAAACTAAAGGATTAGAAAATGAGCCAGAAAAAGGTAAACGCTGCGAAGTTTGTTTTGATATTCGTTTAGGTGAGACTGCTAGAAAAGCTAAAGATGAGGCTTATGATGCATGGACTACAGTATTAAGTATTTCTCCTCATAAAGATGTTAGTCAAATAAACTGTGTTGGCAATAAATTAGCTAAACAATATGGAGTAAAATTTTTAGAATCCGATTGGAAAAAAAATGATGGATTTAAAATTGCTAGTCAGATGAGTAAAGCGGAAAATTTTTATAGACAAGATTACTGTGGCTGTGTTTATTCCAAATTAGCTAGAGAAAAAGTAATTCAAGCTAGAAAAAATGAAAATTAGTTTATTTGATTTCAAATTACCAAAAGAGCTTATAGCTCAGGAACAAATAAAACCACGCGATCATTCTAGATTGCTAATTTTGGATAAAATTAAAAACAAGATAGCTCATAAACATTTTTATGATTTACCAGATTATCTAACAGCCAATGATGTTTTAGTGCTTAATGAAACTAAAGTATTTCCAGCTAGACTTTATGGTAATAAAAAAACTGGCGGTAAAGTAGAAGTTTTGTTAACTGAAAAACAGGTCAGAGGGAACTGGTTGGCTTTAATAGGAGCTCGTAATTTAAAAATAGGCGATAGTATTTATTTTGCTAAAAAACTAGAAGCCAAGATTACAGCTGTCATATCCCCCACGGGGGGATCGCCCAGTGGGCGAGATGGCAAGACTAAACAAATCAAATTTAATCTGTCAGGGAAAAAATTAGAAAGTATTATAGATAATATTGGGCACACTCCATTACCTCCTTATATTAAAACTAAAGATAGTGCTAAAATTAAAAAAGATTATCAAACAATTTATGCTAAAAGTAGTGGCAGTGCAGCTGCCCCTACAGCAGGACTTCATTTTACCGATAAGATTTTAAAGCAATTAGCTAAGCAGGGAGTTAAAATTTTTAAAGTTACTTTGCATGTTGGTTTAGGTACTTTTGCGCCAGTAGAAGTGGAGGATATTAAGAAGCATCAGATTCATCATGAATGGGCTAGCATTGATAAACGTACTGCCGATGTTTTAAATAAATTAAAAAAAGCTAATAAAAATATTATAGCTGTTGGTACTACTAGTGCTAGAACATTAGAAGCTTTTTCTACTAAAGCTGGCCAACTTAAGTCAGGCTCTAAATGGGTAGATATTTATATTTATCCTGGTTATCAATATAAATTTATTGATGATTTGCTTACTAATTTTCACTTACCAAAAAGTTCCCTACTATTTATGGTTTCAGCCTTGGCTAGTCGGGAGTTTATTTTAAAAGCTTATCAGAAAGCAGTAGCTAAAAAATATAGATTTTTTTCTTTCGGTGATGCAATGCTGATAAGTAAAGATAGATTAAAATAAAAAGTTAAGACTGCCCTAAGGGGTGGTTTTTTTGTTAAAAAAAGAATCCCACCTGCCCCAATGTAGGTGGAATTCTAGAAAACTTCCATATTCATATTCAATTGTATTTGTAGACCTGTTGCATAATAACTCACTACTGCAAATCTCATATTTTGGTTAAATTTCCTAAAAATTTCCTTAGCTTATCTTAAGATAGGTTCTCAAAAATTGTTTAAAAAATTTACCTCAAAATCTTAAAATTTCGTTACGTAATTTATTATGCAACAGGTCTAATGTTATCTTTGTTCTAGATATCAAACAAGTAATTTATATTTTTTGTGCTTTTTCATGGAGCACGCTTTACTTATATTAATATTTTGACAAAGAATTTATAACAAAGAACTGGGGCATCTATATTATAGCATAATTACTTTTTAGTTAAAATGAAAATGCACAGTATCTCCATCTTTCATAATATATTCTTTACCTTCCATACGCATATGTCCGGCATCTTTAGCTTGATTCCAGCCCCCATCGTCTAAGAGTAGTTGCCAATCAATTGCTTCAGCTCTAATAAAGCCTTGTTCAAAGTCAGTATGGATTACTCCAGCTGCTTGAGGAGCTTTAGTGCCATTAGTAATCGTCCAAGCCTTGGTTTCTTCAGGGCCAGTTGTGATAAAAGTGATAAGATTTAATAGTTCGTAACTAGCAGTGATTAAATTATCTAAACCACTAGCCGAAATACCCAACTCTTTCATATATTCTTTAGCTTCGCTTTCATCAAGCTCAGCTAATTCAGCTTCAGTCTTGGCACAAATAGAAATTGAATCTTCTGGCAGACCAATATCTTTACCAACGTCAGTTTCATCAATATTGTAGAGATAAATTATTGGCTTAATACTTAATAAATTAAGTTGTTTAATTAATTTAGCCTCTTCTTCATCAAGCTCTAAAGAATTAAGCATTTTATTATCTTCTAGTTGGGTTTTGGTTTTTTCCATTAGAGCTTTTTCCTGATCTAGAATTTTGTCATAGGGACCTTTCATTTTAGAAGTTACTTTGTCTAAATGTTTAGTCACTACATCAAGGTCAGCCATTATTAATTCTAGGTTAATAATTTCTTTATCGTACTCAGGATTAATATCACCATGGACATGGGTAACATTTTTATCAGTAAAATGTCTAATTACTTGGACAATGGCATCTACTTCTCTAATATTGGATAAAAATTTATTACCCAAACCTTCTCCCTCGGAGGCACCTTTGACTAGTCCAGCAATATCTACGAATTCTATAACAGTGGGAATAGTTTTAGCAGATTTGGATAGTTTAGTTAATTTATTTAATCTATCATCTGGCACAGCTACCACACCTACATTTGGATCAATAGTACAAAACGGGTAGTTTGATGCTTCTACCTTGTTTTTAGTTAATGCTTGAAATAGAGTTGATTTACCGACGTTTGGTAAACCTACAATTCCTAGAGAAAATGACATATTTTTTATTATATATTATCGTCAAGTTTACCTTGACAAAATTTATTAATATGCTATAATAGCATTAGAATACACATTGAGAAATACCTCTTATAGGTTCCGTCCTTAAGCGGTATTTTTCTTTTTATAATTAAGTTTTTTCTTTAAATTGTTCATAAATACAATTTTTTCTTTTCCCTCTTTTTTTAATAAACTCGAGCAAGTTTTTAGATAAGGGCTTATTACCATTTTAAGTTTTTTATTTTTGTATAAATATTTTACTAAGCTATAAAAATCACCATCACTAGATACTATTATTGCTTGATCATAATTCTTGAAGTCAACCATAGTTTGAAGTACTAAGTCAGCATCAACATTACCTTTTATATTCCCATCTCCATCAGGAATAGTGGGTTTAAATATCAATATATATCCAGATTTTTGTAATGATGAATATAAATCTTGATTTTCTGGTATATAACCTATAAATAAGTAGGCAGTCTTTACGCCATATTTTTCAGCTAAGTATACTCTAAATTTTTTGAAATTTAAATTCCATCCAAGACTCTTAACGCCTAAGTTTAAATTTTGGCTATCTATAAATGCAAAGTTATTTTCCTTATTTATCATATATAGTATTCTAGACAAATTAAATCATAAAAAGCTTAAACTGGCAATAAAATAAGATTGGATTTTTTTATTTATTTAAGCTATAATATTCCTATTATGAAGAATCTTGATTTTAAAAATGAGCTAAATAAAGAGCAATACGAGGTCGTGACAGGTGGTCAGGGGCCTCATTTAGTTTTGGCTGGAGCAGGAAGTGGCAAGACACGTACTTTAACCTATCGAGCAGCTTGGTTAATAGACCAAGGAGTTAAACCAGAGAAAATATTATTAGTTACTTTTACTAATAAGGCAGCGGCTGAGATGATGTATCGAGTTAAAAGTCTTCTGGGTCTTAAAGTTGAAGATAAGCTTTCATTATGGGGAGGTACTTTTCATTCTTTAGCCAATCGGCTACTTAGAATCTATGGTAAGCATATTGATATTAAATCTGATTTTACTATTTTAGATAGTGATGATAGTGATAGTTTATTAAAATTAATTTCTAAAGATTATCTTTCTTCACTACCGGCAAAACATCGTCCTTCTCCTGGTGTGTTGAGAGAGACTATTAGTTTTGCTACTAATTCTGGTGTTGATATTAAAACTAGTTTAGAAATAAAATTTCCTGAATGGATGGGTTTGCTAACTAATATAGAAAAAATTGCCAGTGAGTATCAAAGACGTAAGAGAGAATCAAATGTTTTAGATTTTGATGATCTGTTAGTTTTTTGGAAGGCTTTAACTGAACATCCAGAGGCTGGAGTCTGGTTACAAAAGAAATGGGAATATATTTTAGTAGATGAATATCAAGATACTAATACTATTCAAGCGGATATTATTTTTAATTTAGCTAAATTACATAATAATGTGCTAGCCGTGGGAGATGATGCTCAAAGTATTTATTCTTTTCGAGCTGCCGATATTAGAAATATTTTGGAATTTCCTGATAAGTTCAAAAAAACTAAAGTACATAAATTAGAAACTAATTATCGTTCCACGCCAGAGATATTAGATGTGGCTAATCAAATTATAGCAGCTAATACTAATCAATTCACCAAGAATCTTAAAGCAAGTAGAGATTCGCATGTTAGGCCTGAACTAGCCGCTTTGATGGGGCCTACTCAGGAAGCTAGTTTTATAGTAGATAGGATTGAGCAGCATTTTGAGAAAGGTTTAAGGCCAGATCAAATAGCAATATTATTTAGAGCAGCCTCATATAGTCAAAATTTAGAAATGGAATTGAATCGTCGAGGTATAGATTATGAAATGAGAGGTGGATTAAGATTTTTTGAAAGAGCTCACATTAAAGATTTACTAGCCTATATAAAAGTACTAGGTAATTTTAGGGATGAAGTAGCTTGGCGAAGAATTTTACAGATGCAAGAGGGCATTGGGCCAGTTACTGCTTTTAAAATTTACCAACAGATAGTTGAAGTAGGTGATTTAGCTAAACTTAGAGAGACTGGTTTAAATATGACTGACAAAGCAGGCGCCTCTTGGTCTAAAATATTAATGGTTATAGATGATTTACTAAAACATAAGCAAGATAACGTCAGTAAATTAATAAATGTAGTAATGGATTTTTATTATCCATATCTGAAGACAAAGTTTACAGATTATCGTCAAAGGCAAGATGATTTAGAACAGTTAGCTATTTTTGCCTCAGGTTATAAAGAGTTAGATTTATTTTTAAATGAAATAAGTTTGCAAGAAAGTTTTTCTGGTAAAGAATCTGAAAAATCAGAATCTAAAGTAATATTAAGTACTGTGCATCAAGCTAAAGGATTAGAATGGGAGGCAGTCTTTGTGATTAATATGACTGATCAGGCTTTCCCGCATCCATTATGCGTTGGGGAGGCAGAGCGAGAAGAGGAGCGGCGTTTATTTTATGTAGCTTCTACTAGAGCTAGTCGTTATCTTTATTTAACATATCCTATGTCTATGGTTAGGTATGATGGTCATCATACTTTAAAACCATCTCCTTTCTTAGCTGATATCGATAGTAATTTATTTAATAGTAATGATATGTCACGTAGTGCTAGTTATGGTGAATCAGACGGTGTAGAGTATGTTGTTGATCCCGATGGATTTTTACCGGACGTGACTGATTGGTAATAATAAATAGATTTGTTATAATGATATAAATGGAAGAAAATAAAAAAAAGCATGCCCCTCGAAGCCTTGGCGAAGATGGGGATATAATAGTCTTGGATTTAGAGACTAAAAAAAGTTTCGATGAAGTCGGTGGACACCATAATATGGCTAAACTTGGCGTATCTTTAGTTGGTATTTATTCTTATAATAAGAAACAATACCGTGGATTTAGAGAAGAAGAATTTGATGAGCTTTTGGAATTATTAAAAAACACAAAACTAATGATTGGTTTTAATTCTAAGAGTTTTGATAATACAGTATTACAACCTTATTATAAAGACTTTGATTTGAGTACAATTCCGCATCTAGATATTTTAGAAGAAATAGTTCATGCTCTAGGCCATAGATTGAAGCTGGAAAGTGTAGCACAATCTACACTTGGCTATGGTAAGTCTGGCTCAGGACTTGATGCTATTGCTTATTACAGAAGTAATGATTGGGAGAAATTAACTAGATATTGTTTAGATGATGTCAAAGTAACTAAAGAGGTTTATGAATATGGTTTAGCTCATGGAAATATTTGGTATCATAATGCTGGTCGTAAAGAAAATATTGTAGCTCGCTGGGGCAGGAAAAATGGTGATGCTACGATTGAAGAGAAAATAAAACAGGCCTTGGCTGATGGTGATCAGATAGAGATAAAGTATATGGATGAAGCAGGTCAGACTACCACTCGAAAGATTGATATTCAAAATATAAATGGCCGAAAAATAAAAGCATTCTGTCATTTGAGAGATGCTTTACGTATGTTTGATCTAGATAGAGTAAAAAACATGAAAGTAGTTGGTAAGATGGGTTCTTGGCAAAATACTTTGTTATAAGAAATAAAATAACCGCCCCGCATAGCGGGGCGGTTTTATAATATAAACTTATTTAGCCTTGGTTAATTACAACCATGATGCTCTTTATATTGTTCTTCGTGACCTATTTTTATTGCCCAATCAGGAACTTTACAGTCACTAGTATTTTCATTTGTGGTTTCGGCAGTATTATCAGAATTTCTTAGATCTTTACCTGGCTTTATTATACCAGATGACACAATGAAAAATATAATAACAAAAAATACAAGTACTACAATTATTTGGCGAGGATCAATTTTTTGGATTTTTTCTTTTTTATGAGTTTCACAACTTCCACCAGGGCAAAGCTTTGCTTTTTCTTTATTGAAAGCGTTGTACATTTTACAGCCAAGACAAATACCAAAAGATGATTCAAAAAATAATAACAAAAGACAGGCCATGCAAATCAGTCCATTGAGTGGTGAAAAAGTATTTATAATAACAATAGTAATAAACATTACAAAAGCTAATATAAAACCAATACCCCAGGCAAACTTTTTTTGCGCTGCTCCAACATATTCAGGTTTTTGATTGCGCACAAAAAATCTACCTAAAATAAGTGAAGGAGAGTATTTTGGATTGATAAAAAGGCGCAGAAAAAAATCTAAGAGGAAGATTATGACAAATATTTTTGTCATATAGAAGTTTCCATTTAATATCGCCAGCATAAAAGAAATTACCGCAAAGAAAAAAAGAATACCAGCAGCTGCGCGTACCTCTCTTTCATTTAATACTCTCACATTATATTGGCTTATTTTTTCGCCAAAATTAAATAGATTATGTTTCATATTTTATGTAAGTTATTTTATTATTTTTAATTTATTTAGCCTCGGCTAATTTTACAGTGTTATATAAAAGCATGGCAATCGTCATAGGGCCAACTCCGCCTGGGACTGGGGTAATAAATTTTACTTTATCAAATACTCCACTATAATCTACATCACCGACAACATAATCCTTATCGATTTTGTTTATGCCAATGTCAATTACTATGGCGTCTTTTTTTACCATATTTTCTTTTATTAGAAACGGCACACCACAAGAAACTATCAAAACATCAGCCGTTGATGTTAGTTTTGCTAAATTTTTATCATCAGGCTTTACTAGAGACACCTTCATTTTTCTATCTTCTAGTATTTTTATCATTGGTTGAGAAAATATTTTACCCTTTGAAACTATAACTGCTTGCTTGTTGCCTAATTTTTCTTTGGTTTGTTCAATTAATCTCAGAACGCCCAGAGGTAAGCCGGGGGTGATTATAGATTTGTCTTTGAGAAAGTTTTTTATATTTTCTTTATGAAAACCATCCACGTCTTTCTTTGGATCAAGAGCTGTAATTATTTTGTCAGTATCAAATTGCTCTGGTAAAGGTAATTGGACGAGTATGGCATCAACATTTTCATCTTTATTTAAAAAATCTATAGTTTCTAAGAGATGCTCTTGGCTAGTATCAACGTCTAATAAGTATTCATGAAAATCAATACCAACTTCCTGACAAGCTTTTTTCTTTTTAGATACATAAAGCTGGCTAGGTGCATCCTCTCCTACCAGAACAACAGCTAAACCAGGGCGGATATTTTTTTTAGCTAAATCTTCTTTTATTTCTTGTTGTATTTGCTGGCCTATTTTAATGCCATCTAATATTTTATTCATAATTTTGTTTAAAATTGTCATCTCGACCGAAGTGGAGAGATCTTAAATCAGATTTCTCGATTCGTCGTTTTTCTCCTCACTCGAAATGACAGAGGGGGTTATAATTCTGGGTAAAGTTCAAACTGTTTCATTAAATTTACTATTTTATTTTTATTCTCTTCAGTCGCTTGTTTAGTTTTTAGAGTATCTATTAATATATCAGCAATAATGGCTATTTCTTTTTCTTTAAGACCTCTACTAGTCAAAGCAGCAGTGCCTAATCTAATACCAGAAGGATTAAAAGGCGTCCGTTTATCAAATGGGATCATATTTTTATTAGTAAAAATATTTACTTGATCTAATAATGTTTCGGCTTCTTTTCCAGATAGGCCTAAAGGAGTAATATCTATCATAATTAAATGATTATCAGTGCCATCAGAAACCATTTTAATATCAGCGGCTCTAAATTTATTTTCTAAGACTTTACAATTTTTAATAACTTGTGCTTGGTAATCTTTAAATTCAGGTTTTAGAGCCTCAGCAAAAGCTACAGCCTTAGCAGCAATAACGTGCTCTAGTGGACCACCTTGCATTCCTGGAAAAACAGCCGAGTCTATTTTTTTAGCTAATTCTTTTTTACACAAAATCATAGCTCCTCTTGGGCCACGTAATGTTTTGTGAGTTGTTGTAGTTACTACATCAGCATAGGGGACTGGATCAGGATGAAGTCCAACAGCAATTAGTCCAGCAATATGAGCCATATCTACCATTAGATAAGCGCCTACTTCATCGGCTATGTCTCGGAAAGGCTTGAAATCTATCTGGCGTGAATAAGCAGAAGCACCAGCTAGAATTATTTTTGGTTTATGTTTAATAGCTTGAGCACGAACTTCTTCCATATCTATGAGTTCCGTTTCTTTATTTACACCATAGCTAACAAAATTATAGAATTTACCAGAAAAATTAATTGGATGGCCGTGCGTTAAATGTCCTCCATCAGCTAGAGAGAATCCTAGAATAGTATCACCAAGTTCAGCTAGAGCAAAGTAAGCTTCCATATTAGCTTGGGAGCCAGCATGAGGTTGGACATTGGCATGTTCAGCACCAAAAAGTTCTTTGGCTCTATCAATCGCTAATTGTTCAGATTGGTCTATAAATTCATTGCCGCCATAGTATCTTTTAGAAGGGTAGCCTTCTGCATATTTATTGGTTAATACTGAGCCTACAGTTTGGAGTACAGCTAAAGATACAAAATTTTCAGAAGCAATCATTTCAGCGCCATCTCTTTGACGTTTTAATTCTTGCTCTAGTATTTTTGCAATTTTAGGGTCTGTCTCTTTTAAGTTTTTCATTGTTTTGAGCTATTAATAGTGGTATTTAGTTTATCATATTTAACAGTATATGCAATCTTAGCTAGCTTATGGTATAATATAGACAATTAATTTTTTAAAACAGCTTATATGAATAAAGCAAAATTTTTTCGTTCGTTTATGGTAATGGCTATTTTTTTATGGTCCATACCACAAAGCGGACAAGCAGTAGATATTGATTGGTTTGGTAATTCCAGTCAAGAAAAAATAAAATATTATGAAGGTTATAATGATGCTTTAGCAGTAGTCACTTCTAATTCTCTTCCTTATAAGACAAGCGTTAGTAGTACAGATGTTAGTGATTTACAAAAACAAATAAATGCATTAACAGCTAAAGTTGATACTTTAAAAGTTACTACTAATATTGATGATAAGGGAGTTGCCACTGTGACTAGCACTGACAATTTTGTTACTAATCCAATGTCAGAAAATTTAGATGTTAATAATTATCGTATTGGAAATTATTCAGCAAGTGACAGAACAGTTCATGTTGATGGTAATTTAAATCTTCGAAACGGGGAATATCCTTGGGCATTGTATAGTACAGAAGTTCATGTAGAAAATTATGAACTAAATCATAATGCCATTGGCTCATATTCTTATGGTGATAGAGCAACCGCGGGACAGTTCACGACAACAGGGGATAATACTAAGGCTGGAAGTTTCTTTGTTGCCGGACCAAATTCTTACGCTGTTTATGCTACAGTTAGTAGTACAAATTCTTACGCTGGATATTTTGATGGAAAAGTTAGAGTGTCTGGTGTTGATTCAGAAAAATGGGTGGAAATTGCTTACGCTGGTGATCCTAATGGCGAAGACACAGTTATTCATGGTCAGGGTAAATTTTTAGTTGAAGGTGGAAATGAATTAAAGTTAAGCGCTGGAGAGAAAATAGAATTTCAATGGCACGGCATAGAACCAAAGTTAGTTTTGGACACTGATCAAAAGATAAAAGCTTATACAGATGTTGAGATATTAGATGGCGATTTAACAGTAGATCGTATTAATAGTGGTATTGAGGCTGTATATTTTGATAGTGATGTAAATTTAGCTGGAGGAACTCTTTATGGTAGAAGTCTTAACTTCACCACTATGGAAGATAATCAATTATTGTTGAAATCTTCAGCTTTTGGAAATAATTCAACAGCTGGTCTCTTCCAGGCTGTCGGACAAAACAGCGTTGCTATTCATGGAATGGCTAGTTCCACGGATTCTTGGGCTGGATATTTTGATGGTAAAGTAGGAATTAGTGATAATGGGTTTATTAAAGATTCTTCTGCTAATTGGGGTGGTATGGTTTTGGGTTCACAAACTGATGTAGGAGTTATTTTCGATTCTAATAATGATGATCCAGCATCAGCTTTTAGAGTAATGACAGACGGTGATGATTTTGATGTAGCTTCTAACTTATTTATAATAAATTCTGAGGGAAATGTTGGCATAGGTACGGAAACACCAAATAAAGATCTTCATGTTTATTCTGATGGAGAGAATGCTGAAATAGATATTCAGAGTGGCTCTAATACTCATTGGGGCATTTATCAGGATAATAGTTCAGGTGATTTAAATTTCTGGCACGGTGATAATAAAGTAACATTTGGCAAAAAAGGATTATTTGCAGAAGCTTTTTGTCTAGATAATAAATGTATTAAATCTTGGAAAGACTTAAAAGATATTTTAGAACCAGAAATAGGTCCTGATTCAGATATTAATATAGACAATTCAGCGCGTAGATAAATATTTAATAAACATATTTTAAAATACCTTGGTATTTCCGCCAAGGTATTTTTTTACAAATAGAATAGAGCTCGACTTTGATAGTACGAGCTCTATATTATGTATGATCAATTGAGGCAATCAATGAGTACCTCGCGAGTAAATGACCATTGACCCCTGTCATTCACGTCAGCGTGAATTATACCTTCACGTGCCCAACGGCGCATGGTACCAGCTGAACGTTTAACAATTTTTCCAGCTATTTCGGCTGACAAAGGCATTATCATTCTTTGCCAGAGATCATTAATTTTAGCAACTAAATCTAAATTAGTCATCTGCCAGCGTTGGGCTAGTTCCGAGATAGAATCTTTATCTTCAGCTATCTGTCCATCGTCATCTTCTAATATAGGAAGAATCAAATCACGAATTTTCTTTTGATCTTCCAACATTAGAGGGGGCAATGAGTCTTTGAGTTTGCTAACTTTCTTTAAGTAAGTGATAAAATCACTTTGCCTATCAGAAGAAGTTTCTTGCATGTTAATACCTTTCTGAGAAATTACTAGATAGTAAGCTCTGAGGCGACCTGGAATTTCCCAAGCTGAAATACCCTTGCGTTTTAACATAGCTTTGAACTTGGAGTTTTGAGGGATTACGCCCCCATTGGCAATCACTGCGATGAAGTGTCTGAGGCCTGGGTTTTCGGGATCAATACCTGGTGCTTGTCGATATTCTCTTTCGTCTTCTGCTTTGACAAAAGCCAGAAGCATCCTTTGGGTTTCTATAGAGTCGAAGGTGACTCCTAGTTGGCCATCAGTTCTATATAGACTGACGCTTTCTGGTTTGTTTGACAAGATTCACCTCTTTTCGGTTTCAGAAAAAACCTGACAAAGAATATTTAGCTCTTTGACTAAGTCATCAATGTTGAGTTCGGTTTTCTTTATCAAGTTAGGGAATTCCCGAGTATTAGGTACTTTACCCTCTTCGAGAATGGGAATATAGATGCGCCTAATTCTATAAGCTGTATTGGGCGCAAATTCTTCAATCTGTTTAGCCATTCTGTCTAGTTCAGCAATTAACATTTGCCTAGATTTTTGATCAATATCTTCAACAAAGTCTAGGCGACTAGCAAGTTCTTTGGTCTCTTCATCAAAATCGTATTGACGAGTTTTCATAGCTATTCTCCTCAAGAAAGTTTATTTGTAATGTGCGAACACTATATTTAAGTATATTTTAGATATTTTGTCAAATACTAGAGCTTTTTAGTCATATAAGTTCCTTCTAATTCATAACCAAGTTTTTTATAGTAATTTCGAACACCAATACCTGATATTACAGCTACTTTGCTTAATTCCTTGGTTTTAGTTATCTGTTCAGCCTCGGCCATTAGTTTTTTACCTAATCCCATGTGTTGAGTTTTAGATGTTTCGTCATCTTGATCTTCACTGTAAGTAGGTATCATTTTGCCATAGACATGAAGTTCTCTAACTAGCGAAGCATTTTTTAATTCAGGAAATATGTTTATTTTTGGATTATCATTAAATCTTAGCCTTAAGAAGCCATACAGTTTTGTATTGTCTTCAGATTCAAAGCTAATAAATATTTCATCGCCATCGGAAGCTTTATATTCTCTTTTAACTAAAATCATTTTATCAGTGTCTTGGCTTCTACCTCTAACTTCACGACATCTCAAACACTGACAAGCTTTGCCTTGTTTTTTTAGTTCGACTTGTAAATATTGACGTAAATTTGTAATTTTATTTCCAGCGACAATGCTTTCTTTTGGGATATCTCTAATTAATCTATTGATTCTAATCCAGGGGGGAGTTATTTTTTTTATTTTTAATAATAACTCTAGCAATTCTTTAGCAGAGAATGGTTTGTATTTTCCTTCTTCGTACCATTTATGTAATTCAGCATATTCATTAACCACACAAGGATATATTTTTATTTGATCTGGTTGTAAGCCAGGTGAAGTATATACAT
>JABHYW010000050.1 GCA_018656655.1 Candidatus Komeilibacteria bacterium
CAATGGATATGGCTGCAGCTAAGTCCTTTGGATTATGAAATTGCTTCCAATCTCTTTTTTCTCTAAATTCCAACAACAGATCTTTTAATTCTTGAATCTGAGTATTTTTATCGTTTCTTTTCATGATAAACTTTATTATCTTCTTCTTTATATAATGCTTATATTATTACTATATTTCATTAAACACTAGGGGTCAAGACATGGTTGATTTTAAACCTAAAAGAATATAAAATATATATACTAAATACTAGAAATTATCGAACTTACATGGGTAAAATAAAAAAAATAAATGTTGTTGACCTTTTTGCTGGCATAGGTGGCTTTAGTAAGGGCTTTGAAAGAGCTGGATTTAAGGTTGTTTTAGGTATTGATAATTGGGATGTAGCCTTAAAAACCTTTGAAAGAAATCACTCTGGTTCTGAATCACTATGTGAGGATTTAACCAAAATAAACGACCAATATTATAAAAATATTAAAACTAAAACCGATATACTTATAGCTGGCCCTCCTTGTCAGGGCTTTTCCATGTCTGGAACAAGACAAATAGGAGATGCCCGAAACGATCTATTTAAAGAAGTTGTTAGGGCAGCTAAAATTACTGATCCAGAAGTTGTTATAATAGAAAATGTAGTAGGTATATTGTCTATGAAAAATACGGATGGAATATTAGTCAAGGACATCATAAAAGAAACGCTAGAAAAACTGGGATACCATGTAAATTATACTATTTTAAAAGCTTCTGACTATGGCGTACCACAGGCTCGAAGACGTGTTGTTTTTGTTGGTACCAAAAAAGATAACTATGAATTTCCTAATAAAAATAAAGCTCAAGTTACAGTCAAAGATGCTCTTGGTAATCTACCTGATGTTAATAAAGATAAATATTTGTCAGCTAGAACAATTTTTCAAAAAATGATGCAAGGAAACGTTGGCGCTATTTATAATCACGAAGCAATGAGTCATAATGAAAAAGTGCTAAATAGAATAAAACACGTCCCTCAAGGAGGAAACTGGAAAGATATTCCTCCTAAAATATATGATGTTGGGGGAGAGCATAGTAATAACTACAGAAGATTAGACCCAAATAAACCTTCTATAACTATCAAACATGCTGCTAAATCCATGATAATTCATCCTTTTTTTGATAGAGTAATAACAGCTAGAGAGGCTGCACGATTACAATCATTTGATGATGATTTTATCATAGAAGGCTCAAAATCTGAGCAACAACAACAATTAGCAAACGCTGTCCCTCCATTACTGGGTTATGCTATAGCCAAAAGTGTTAAAAAATATTTATCGAAAAAATAAATGGCTTTAAAGTTTATAGATTTATTTGCAGGAATTGGTGGTTTTAGAATAGCGCTAGATGGATTAGGCGCTAAGTGTGTTTATAGTTCTGATAATGACAAATATGTCCAGGATGTCTACGAAGAAAACTTTGGTGAAAGGCCAGATGGAGACATAACTCAAGTAATTTCTCAGGATATACCAAATCACGATATATTATGTGGTGGCTTCCCTTGTCAGCCATTTAGCATCGGTGGTTTTAGAAAAGGCTTTGCTGATACAAGAGGTACTTTATTTTTTGATGTTGAAAGAATACTAAGAGAAAAAAAACCAAGAGCATTTATACTTGAAAATGTTAGGGGTCTAGTTAACCATGACGGTGGTAGAACTTTTAATACAATTATAGAAAAACTAGCAAAAACAATTAATGGTCAAGAAAATCTTTTTCCTACTAAAGATAATCTTGGCTATAATGTATTTTACAAAGTTCTAAATTCAAAAGATTATAATATACCACAAAACAGGGAACGTATTTTTATTGTAGGCTTTTTAGAAGATAATGTAGGGTTTGAATTTCCTAAGCCAGTACCACTAACAAAAACTTTAGAAAGCATACTAGATAAAAATGTAAAAAATCATGATATTTCTGAAACAGCTCTATATAATATAGAAAATCATATAAAGAATAGAAGTGGTCTTGATTATAAAAAACCAATCCTTGCATATGAAATTAGGAAATCCAGGGTTGCTTTTAGAAACAATAATACTAGCCCATGCTTAACAGCAAAGATGGGAACAGGAGGAAACAATGTTCCTGTATTAGTACAAAAGAAAAGAAAGCTAACCGTAGAAGAATGCCTTAGAATCCAAGGCTTTCCAAAAAATTTCAAAATGAAGAGTAACAATTCTCAAAGTTATAAACAAATAGGAAATAGTGTTAGTGTCCCCTTAGTAAAAAAAGTTGCAAGAGAAGTTTTAAAAAGTTTGGGTGCTATTTAGGTTTTATAACAATAGTAAAATCACCCTTACTTCTGCCAGATCCAGTCGTTACACGAAAATCATACGGAACTAATTTCCTAAACTTATCTGCTTCAAAAATCCAATAGGCTGTAAATGGCTCATCAAAATTGCCAACTCCCTTAAAAACATAGTCGGCAATTTTTTTATCTTTACTAATTATC
>JABHYW010000051.1 GCA_018656655.1 Candidatus Komeilibacteria bacterium
CAAAATGGCTAAATATTTTTCAAAGGTAAGTTTATTAAGAATATAAGGTGACATTGGCTGTTCTGCACCAGATTCATCAGTCGGCAAATTATCTGTATCTCCATAAATTCCACCAGTAGACGCAAAAATAAATTTCTTTACTTTATTTTTTATAGCTTGATCTAATATATTAAGACTACCAAGAATATTTATCTTAGCATCTAAAACTGGGTTTTCTAGAGAAACCCTAACATTTTTTTGAGCTGCCAAATGATATATAACATCTGGTAAAAAATCAGCTACTATCTCAGCTAATTTTTCATCATTAATATCTAAAACTTCTAGTTTAGCTTGTTTATTTACATACTCTTTGCGACCAGTGCTAAGATCATCAATCACCAATACTTCATGCTCATCTTGAATTAAAGTATCTACTAAATGGGAACCAATAAATCCAGCTCCACCTGTTACTAATATTTTCATATTTTGTCATGCTGAACTTGTTTCAGCATCTTATTAATTATTATTTTAGATCCTGAAATGAATTCAGGATAACGATATCCCTTGACTAAATTACTCTTCTTCCATAGTACTAATATCAGGTCTACGTAGAAAAGCTGTGGATTTATAAAATTCAGCGGCTGATTTAAGACCTTCGTCTATAGAAACTAATGGGAACCAATTAAGCTCTTCTTTGGCTTTAGAAATATCTGGAATAGCTGGTTGCATAGTATAAGCATATTTATTGGTATAGGAAAGAGTAGAACTTGAATTAGTAATTTCAATAACTTTTTTCGCTACTTCAGTCATAGTCAAAGCCTGCTCACTTCCGATATTAATTGGATCTGATATTTCAGAAGCCATTAAAGCTATTAAGCCCTCTACTGCATCCTTAACATAACAAAAAGTTAATACTGATTGTTCATCACCAGCTATTTCTATCTCTTTATTATCTACAGCGTTACGAATAAAATCTGGCACTTGACGACCACTGTGTTGTAGCATTCTTGGACCATAAGTGCTAAAAATTCTGGCAATACTAGTATTAAGTTGGTAAGCATCTTGATATGTCGTGACTAATGTTTCTGCAAACCTTTTACCTTCATTATATCCAGCTCTAGGACCTAAAAAATCTAATAAGCCATAATAATTTTCTTTAACTGGCTCACCATTTTCAGGCGGCTTACCATAAACAGCTGAAGTAGAAGTTAATAAATAACGAGCTTTATATTTTTTAGCCCATTCTAAACTATTAACTACACCTACTGAATTAGCAACTGCTGTCTTAACTGGAAATTTAGCATAATCTTTAGGAGCGGTTGGACAAGCCAAATTATAGATTTCTTGAAATCCTTGCACTTCTACTTTAAATTTCTTTAGACCTGGTAAATCCCCAAATTCTATATCCTCAGTTATATCATGACGTATAAATTCAAAATTTGGATATTCTAAAAGAGAACGGATATTCTCTACGTCAGAAGAAACAAAGTTATCTACACAAATTACATTGTCTCCACGCTTAACTAATTCTTCACATAAATGAGAGCCAATAAATCCAGCTCCTCCTAAAATCAAAATATTTTTATTTTCAATAAAAACTTTCATAATATTTTTTGTTTATTTATACTTACCTAATAAATTATTTATATGTATTAAAATTAAAATTAACATTGTCTTTGGATAATCATACCATCTAACTGTTGAACCAAAGTTATTTACCCAACGAACTGGCATTTCTTTAACCTTGAATTTATACTTTTTAGCCAAAAAAATCAACTCAAAATCAAAAGCAAATCCCTCAATAGTCAATTTATCAAAAAGATATTTAACATCCTGTCTAATTAACTTAAAACCACATTGAGTATCTTTTATATTTTTATCAATTAACACTCTACTAAAAATATTACCTAAAATTCCTAAAAACTTTTTAACAAAATGCTGACTAAGCTTAACATCAGATTCTACCAAACCTCGGGATGCAATAACTAAATGATTATCTTTAATTTGAGGTATAAAATTCTCCAACTCACTAATCTTGGTAGAATTATCAGCGTCCATAAAAAGTAATAAATCTCCTTTGGCAACCTTCATGGCCTTCTTTATAGAATAACCCTTACCATGATTTCTAAGATTTCTAAGAACTTTAATTCCATCTATAGCTTTTATAATTTCCAAAGTACTATCGCTTGATTTATCATCTATTACTATAATTTCAAAATGACTAAAATTATTTTTTAAAAAAGCTTTTACATCAACTATTGTATCTTCTATAACTCGGGCTTCATTAAAAGCTGGGATAACTACCGAAATTTCCATATCTATTTTATTAACTCTATATTATAACCGTTCTTATCTCCTGAATCTCTCAAATTAAAACTATCTTTTTCTAAACCATTATGGTCATAAACTTTTAATAAAGCTGCAGAACCCTTAGTGGGTAATAGCAAAACTTCTGGCAAAGAATCTCCTGAAATATCAGCAGCTAAAACTTTTACTCCTCTGGTTAAATAACTATTAAAAGCTAAAAATTCTGATTTTAAACGACCGCGCATATTAAACATTTTTACTTGAGGAGCATAATCTTTAGCTGGTACAGTCACTATCTCTGACCAATTATCATTATTTACATCAGCTATGGAAATATTAACCCCTGATTTCATATTTGCATCATAAGCTAACCAACTAGCTTTTCGTATATTCTTATAATTAAAAATCTTTATTTCTGCCACATGCTTACCCATTGGAGCTAGAACTATTTCATCTGCTTTATCATTATTAACATCCCCTAAAGCTACATTTACACCGCCATCAAAACTAGCATCGTAAGCAAAGAATTCCGAAATAAGGTTACCTGATTTAGTAAACACTCTAATATGAGGTCCACCGCCAGCCATTGGTGCTGTAACAATCTCATCTTGTCCGTCACCATCAACATCGCCAACTGCTACATTTACACCACCGGTAAAACTAGCATCATAAGCAAAGAATTCAGAAACTAAGTCACCTGATTTAGTAAATACTCTAATATGAGGTCCACCGCCAGCCATTGGAGCAGTAACAATTTCATCTTGTCCATCACCATCAACATCGCCAACTGCTATATTTACACCACCGGTAAAATTTGCATTATAAGCTAAAAAAACATTTTTTAGTTTTCCATCTGCATCCATTAATAATATTTCTGGTAATAAGCCTCTTTGAGGTGCTAAAACAATATTTATAGAATTATTATAATAATCTTGTGCCAAATTTAAAGCTGCACCTATATCTACTAAACCTGCTCCTAAATCCATATGATGAAGTGGATTAGACTCCTGCAGGTCTTGAGCGCTAGAACTAATGATATTATAAATATCGTTTGGTCTTAATTCTGGAAAATTAGATTTTATAAGAGCAGCTGTAGCTGCTATTACTGGAGCGGCTACGGAAGTTCCATTCCAGCCACCACGATAATATTGCTTAAAGCTTGAATTATTAGAATCATAATAAGCTGTAGAATAAAAACTAGTGCCTGGAGCTGCTATATCTATGCAATCTTCTCCAAAATTAGAAAAATCAGCTAAAACCTGATTGGCATCTAAAGCAGCTACTCCAAAAACTCTATTTATATTATCAATATCGCAAATTGGATAACGAGGATCTATATCTAAACTCAATCCTATATTTTCTTCATTACCAGAGGCAGCTATTATCATCACTCCATTATTATAAGCATTAATAATAGATTCCTCTAAAATTGAACCATAAGTATCTCCAACTAAAGAAAGATTGATAATGTCTGCCCCATTTTCTACAGCATAATCAATAGCTTGAGACAAAACCAGGGTATTACCCATACCATTAGAATCTAATATTTTTAGAGGCATTATTTTAGCATTAGGTGCTATACCTACAATTCCATTATTATTAGCTGTAGCAGCTATTATCCCAGCTACTACTGTGCCGTGATTGGCAGCAGTAAGGTCGTAATCTCCATCAATATCAGGTTCAGGATTATTATCAGAAGAAATAAAATCCCAACCAAAACGATCGTCTATATATGAATTATTATCATTATCAATACCATCTCCCGCTATTTCTTCTGTATTAGTCCAAATATTAGCTATTAAGTCTGGGTGATCTAAATCTACGCCCGAATCAAGCACTGCCACCACCACTTCTTTGTTTACTTTAAGCTCATCAGACCAACTTGGCTCGACGTTTATCATATCTAAATAAGTCTGATAAATCATATTTGAATCAGACGGAGTGTAGCTTTGAGTAAAAGCTTGTACATTTGTCCCTAAAAATAAGGAGAAAATACAAGCAATAACTATTTTTTTTATCTTTGTCACTAGCGTGAAATATTAATAATAGTTATTAAATTATAACAGAATTAGCGGTCAAAAACAAGAAAAAACACCCTGAGCGTAGCCGAATGGGTGTTTTTTCCTTTTTATAATTTTTAAGCTTTATTTAGCATTCCTAAACACACTTCTAGCTAAATCCCAATATTCTGGATGGTCCATTTGTTTTTGTAAATACCACCACTCTACTCCCCACATATAAGTTTGTTTAAAATCTACATTAATTGCGAACTGCAAATTAGCTTTGAATTGTTCAACAGAAAATGATTTATGAAATTCATTAAAATCTAAATTACTTAAAGTACCTTCTGGCACCCAAGGCTCTGCCTGTAATTCAGAAACTATAGCTCTGTCAGTATCTATATTAAAAAACCAAGCCTTAGTTTTATAAAACCAAGCCGGTATAGGATAACGAACATATCTAAAAATAGGATTCCAAACTACTCTATACATAGTAGTACCAAAAATATCTGACATATTCCCCTCTTGGCGCCAAGAAGAAAGTTCTCCAGAAGCAGATATCATTATTGGACGACTGTCATCTAATTGTTTTACAAAATCTATTTCCGTTTGTAAAAATTCCTTATCTCCCTTTGGACATTTACCAAACCAATCAAATAATGGCTCATTCTCCACTTGCCAAGCTATTATTTCATCTCTATCCTTAAAATGATTAACTGTTTTCTCAAGAACATTAATTGTTTTAACTTTAGTTGTCACCAAATCAGATTGATCCACCCAATCTGGTGCATGACATTCTGGCCAACGAGGTAAACGCCAACCTATATTAGCTATAAAATTTACATTTCTCTGCTTGCCCTCGTCAAAAATGTAATCGTATTTAGAAAAATCATATTCACCTTCCACTACTTCAATTTGATCCCAATATATAGGTATCCTTATATTTTTTACCTCTAAATCATCAATAATTGCTATGTAGGTTTCTTGCCAATCTAAACCAAGTTCTGTAGCAAATTTAGGTGAATAAGTAACTCCCCAAAAATCTTCTTTGGCTGACCCAAGGGTAATTTTACTTGGATAATGATCAGCAAATTTAAAAATCCATAACAAAAATATTAGGAAGATTAAAAACCAGAATTTTTTCTTTTTTAATATTTTCATTTTTTAAATTGCTAAAAAGTATAGACCAAACATAATTAAAACTATAGCTGTAATCTTTTTTATTAAACGCTTTTTATTATACTCCTCTTTGATAATCTTAGGAAAAAAGAAAGTGACAATAGCACTCAAAACTAATAATAAAGCATATTGAAGGCCTTGCAAAGAAGTCACTAGAGCTACAGACCCTAAGGCAACTGCATAATTTTGTAAAATACTACCCAAAGCAGCTAGACCTTGTGTGCCTAAATAAACGAACCTATTATTTTTTTGTTTATTACCATTTTTTATTTCGGCCAGAATTTCTTCTCGAGAAGATTTTCTAATTAATAAAAATAAAACTGTCAGAAAGGTACCTAGACGTACCCAAATAAAACCACTAACAAATTCTTGAGTATTATAAACTTGTTTACTACCTATCCAAAATAAAGCGAAAAACAAAGCAGCTATAATAGAGGCAATAATAGAAGGCCACTTACTACTATCTAAAATTCCTAAAAACTTCCTAACATTAAACCAAATATTATGATGAACAGAGATTGATGAAATTACTACAGTGCCTAATATTAAAAACACAAGAGCTAGCCATTGATTAGTACTAAAAACCTCCCCAAAAACAGCTAAAGAAATTAAAACTGTAAAAATAGGTACCATGCCACCCACTAAAGTGAAAATACGAGAAGCCTCTCCTCCTTTGAGAGCGCTGTATAAGAAAAATAAACCGCCAGCAAAAAAAGAACCCACTAGACAATTAAAGAAAAATAAAGCCCAGCCAGGCCAAATTAAAAACCACGGTGCTGCTATTATTACTAAAGCACCAGTTACTCCTACTAAAAAAGTATAAGTTTTTGGACCGGGAATAACTTTTTCAATAATAAATTTATCAGCCAAATTAACAAAGGCTAATATCAGATAAGCTATGATTGCAATTAATAACCAAGACATATTATATATTTTCTATTATTTCTTTTAAATTAATCATTCTTTTAGATTTGTAATCGTGCTCAGTTATTAAACTGGCCGCTCGAAGAGCATTAATAGACTTACTATCATCTCGTTGATATTTACGTGGGTAATTTTTTTCTAAATCACCATTTGGAAAAACAAATATACCATATTCCTTAAGGGCATTAATTAAATCTTCATTATGCAAAGGAGGTAAATTTATTTCTAAATGCCTCATTAAATCTCTAAGGTGGTTACTTTTAATTGCATCTCTATCCAAAATTACCAAATAAGGAATCTGAAAAATATTGAGTAAACCCACGTATAATCTCATATTTCCCTTACCATGTGTCTGGATTACCTTGGCATCTTTTTGTCCTTTATAAAATTTATCAATTAAACCTCTAACTAATAGTTTATCTGAAACCCCTTCTACTAAAATAACTTTGTCTGTAAAAAACATTTCTAAATTATCAGCATTGAGTTCTTGAATCAACCTTCGATAATTATATTTTTTATCATTAATAGAAAATGCTTTAGTTAAATTTTTATCGCTTTTAACTACCCTGATGACACTTCCTAAACTAATTGGCGTAATAAATAATGGGGAATGAGTAGTAAAAATTATCTGACCAAGATTAGAATTCTGCATGGCCCAGAAAAGTTTTTTAATAATCGCTGGATGAAGATGAGTTTCTGGTTCTGAAATCATCACAACAGAATATTGTGGATGAAAAATATAAAGTAATATAGTAAACACCCGACGAAAACCAGAACCTAAACGATCAATAGTTACTCTACGTTTACCTTCATAAAGACCGTCATTTTCATAACGAATATCCATAGCATTTTTACTAGCTGAAATTTTAGGAAAATGATTACTAAGATGTTCTTTAAATCTATCTAAATTACTTGGATGATTAAATAAGGAATGATAATCCAGCTCAATTTGTTTGTAATCATGAAAGGCAGCTTCGTCTAATCTTTTAATATTAGAAGAAAGTACCAATGCTAAATTTTTATTATAAGGTATTTTCTGCTTAGAAAATATCAATTCTCTAATTTCATTCTTGAGCACAAATTTTGCTCGGGATTCTGGAAATTGATATTTGTCTATTTCTTGATTATCAAATTTTAAATCTATTTCAATATCTGCTTTAGCATAAAAAATAGCCTCATTATTAACATCGCCTCCCAAAGCAAATTCAATAGCATCTAAGATATTACTCTTGCCACTATTATTTTGACCAATAATAATACTAGGAGAATGAAAATCCAGCACCATCTTTTCTTTGATGCTTTTATAATAATTTATTTTTATACTTTCTATTTTCATTACAATAAATGCACGTCCTCTATTTCAATAGTCTTGTGCTTTAATACAATATTTTCTATATGATAAGTTCCCATCTTCGGAGCGTCCAAAAATCCCTCCATAGCTGCCTCAGCTAACCAACCTGAATCAAGCCAGTCAAATAACCATTCATCTACATATTTTGGATCTAGAGAATCTACTCCCGCCCCTACAGCTAATAACCAACCTCTATTATAATTTTCTTGTGAACCAATTGGCTCAGACATAATAATCGGCAGACCTAAACCACTATAGAAAGTAAGCTCGGAAGGCTTAGTCCAAAGTATATCTGTGGTTCTAAGTAGCTTATTAAAAATTTTAAAGTAAGTTGTTTTATCCTCAGCGTAAACCAGATTAACGTGCTTGCATTTACCCAAATTACAACTACTAACTACTTTCTGATAATAAAGATACACATCATTTCTAACGCCAGCTATAAGATTCAACCTAATTTTACCAGTCTTTAAATATTTATGAAGTTTATTTAAAATTGTAACCCCAATATCACGTTGTGCTCCAGCACCACCCACTGCAAAAGTAATTGTCAAAGGATGTTTCGGTTTTTTAATATTTTTAACTGGTCCAAGATAATCTTCTATCAACTTATCGTATTTCTTGCGATAAACCCCTTTTGGATCAAGATTATAAAGTCTGGCTGCTATATCTGAACGTAATATTTTTTGACCATAACCGCCAATATTTTCTTTCGGCAATGGAAAACCTGTGATATATATTTTACTAGCCCTTACACCATACAACTGCAATCTTTCTTTAACTCTCTTATTCGGTACTAAATAATTTATTCTACTTTTCTTAGCATCATAGGCCGCCCAAGCACGAGCCACATCAGCATCACAAACTACTAAATAAATATCATTTTTATAACCATAATACTCCGCAAAATAAGCTGGCACAAAAAAAGTAGTCAAAAATGGTAAGGGTTTTTTATGCCCTTTGGGAATTTGACTATTTAATTCCTCAATCAAGCGCTTACCTAAACCTTTTTTAACTTGTTTGTAAAAATATTTTTGTTGTTGAGAATTTTTTGATAAATCACGCTTAGGATACAATGGTTCTATTTCTTGAAAATGATTCATTATAGCAAAAGCGGCTGTACCTAAAATTGGCACATTTTTGAAACGAGAAATAATCTCGTACCATTTTCTGCCACTATCCCATTCACGTTGTTCTGCTTTGCTTATTCCTTGATAATGATTAGCATTTATAATTCCTCTATAAGCACTATCAGTAAAAGGATAAGCGGCTCTTTGATGCCCGTAACCCATATCAACGGCTACTACCTGCATCTTCTGTTTTTTACTTTTCATTTTTGTTTTAACCTCCTCTAACCCCCTCCGCCTTTCGGGCACCTCCCCCTTAACAGGGGGAGGAATCAGAAGAGAAAAAATATTTAAGTAATATCAAAAAAATATATCTTATATAACAGTTATATTATACCATAAAAACTTGTAGAACCTAAATATTTATTTATTTATAATTCTATTAAATATATATAGAAGCATTAAAAAATATAAGTAAATTTCTAAATTAATAAAGCGTTGAACCATTCCAGTATTTATTAACTCTAAAAAAACTAAAACCAAATATGTAGTCAAATTTACTCTAAAAAAATCTCTAGAAATAATTACAAAAGTTTTCATATCTTTACATACTTGTCATTTCGACTAAGTCTCAAATTTATGA
>JABHYW010000001.1 GCA_018656655.1 Candidatus Komeilibacteria bacterium
ATAGAGAGATGTTCTAAAATCAGTCGAACGGGATTTTCTTTTTTAGATTTTGCCAATTTGTAATTAATTACTATCAGAGCAAATAAACCCCATATTATACTAACAAAAATTGCTGTACTAAGATCAAATAATAAAACTGGTATAACAAAAGTTAAAGAAAAGATAAGTTTAGTAAGGAAAGTAGCTATTGTAATTGCCCAAACTTGAGAATGATTATTATTCGTTGTTTCTTCAGACATGTGAATACCAAGAGCATCAGACATAGAGTCAGCTACAGCAATAGTAAGTATACCTCCTAAAACTGCTAATTGAGAGGCTGTGCCAGAAAAAAGTCCAACCATCAACCCTAGAGTGGTTATAATCCCCGAAGTCAGTCCAAATGAAAATCCTTTTTTTAATGCTAGTCTCATATTTATGTTCCCATATTCCAAGAAGAAAGATACTCTTCTTGTTCTGGAGTTAATTTATCAATGTTTATACCCATTGCTTTTAATTTTAAGTCAGCTACATTTTCTTCTATCTTTTGTGGAACGTAATAAACTTGATTATCTAATTTCTTATAATTTTTAACAACATATTCACTAGCTAAAGCTTGAGTAGCAAAACTCATATCCATTACAGAGGCTGGATGTCCTTCGGCAGCAGCTAGATTAATAAGTCTACCGTCAGCTAAGACAAAAATTCTCTTTTTACCAATTTGATATTCGTCTACAAAATTACGAACATTCTTTTTAACTTTAGTAGACATTTTTTTCAAACCTTTTATATCAATTTCTATATCAAAATGTCCTGAATTACAAACCATCGCTCCATCTTTCATTAATTTAAAATGCTCTGGTCTAATAACATGCATGTCTCCAGTCAAAGTACAAAATAAATCTCCAATCTTAGCAGCATCTTTTATTGGCATTACATCAAATCCATCCATAGCTGCCTCTAAAGCTTTAATTTTATCAACCTCAGTAACTATAACTTTAGCTCCCATACCACGTGCACGCATAGCAAAACCACGACCACACCAACCATAACCAGCCGTTACTATGTATTTACCAGCTAAAAGCATGTCAGTGGCTCTAATGATGCCATCTACAGTAGACTGCCCTGTACCATAACGATTATCAAACATATTTTTAGTTTGAGCATCGTTTACGGCAATAACTGGTAATTCTAATTTACCATCAGCTGCCATAGCTTTAAGACGAATAACACCTGTTGTGGTTTCTTCCATAGAACCCATTACATTAGGCGCCCAGTCTTTATATTTCTTATGAAGTAATGAAATAAGGTCTGCTCCATCATCCATGGTAATAACTGGCTTACGAACTAAAGCGGCATTTAGATGTTTATAATATGTATTTTTATCTTCACCGCGGATAGCCATCACTGGTATTTTATAATATTTTACCAAGGCGGCAGCTACATCATCTTGAGTAGATAATGGATTAGAAGCTACTAATAATATATCAGCTCCGCCAGCTTTTAAGGCTCTAACTAAATTAGCTGTTTCAGCTGTAACATGAAGACAGGCTGACATTTTTTGTCCTTTAAATGGTTTGCCTTTGGCAAATTTAGCTCTAACATTTCTAAGAACTGGCATGTCATTATCTGCCCACTCTATTCTTTTTTTGCCTTCTTCGGCTAATTTCAAACTCTTAACGTGATGTTTCATAATTTTGTTTATATCTATTAGTAAATTCTTTTAATGTAAATTTATGGACTTGTGTTCCCTGCTTTTCTACAGCGTAGGCAGCAATAGTACTAGCTAGTTGTCCAGCCTTCTGTAAACTAGCTCCAGAAATAAGTCCTTTAATTAATCCCGCTCGATAGGCATCGCCAGCTCCGGTTGGATCAATTATATTTTTAACTTTAACTGCTGCTATGGCAATTCTTCCTTCACTTGAATATATTTCTGAGCCTTGAGCTCCTTTAGTGACAATTAATATATCTACTAGTTGTTCTAATTTTTTGGAACTAAGTTTCAACTTATTTAAAATTAATTTTATTTCATAATCATTTCCAATCAATACTTTAGCTCCTTTAATTACTCGACGTAATTCTGGAGCAGTAAATGAGGTAACTTGTTGCCCTGGATCGAAAATATAATCTACGCCCATTTCTTTATACAATCTTACATATTCTATCATCCGAGTTTTAAAATCTGGGGAAACAATAGCTAATGATGGATTCTTTATTTTTTTAACTAAAGAACAATATTTAACATCCATTGGTCCGGGATAAAATCCAGTAATCTGATTATCAGCCTTGTCAGTCATGATATAGGCACTAGCAGTTGGATCATTTTTTGATTGATTAACTTTGGAAAAATCAATTTTGTTTTTCTTAAGCCATTTACCATAACGACTAAAATCATGCCCCACTAAACCAAGTAATGTAGCCGGCTCTCTAAGTAAAGATAAATTATAGGCAATATTCCCAGCTGTACCACCAAAGCTTTCATCCGTTCTTTGTAAGGTAAAACTAACATTTAAAATATGCGTTTGATTAGGTAAAATATGGTCTTTAAATAAACCCGGAAAAACCATTATTCTATCATAAACAATAGACCCGGAAACTAATACTTTTTTATTATTATTTGCTTTCATAAGTACGTAAATTTTAACGCAAAATCACAATAAAAACAAGCCCCGTAGGGCTTGTTTTTTATATCTATTTTACTTCTTTTTGAATATCTTTTATCTCTTTTTCAATCTTATCTTCTATTAAGTCTAATTCTTTCTTCAACTGAGTAACCATTCTCTTTTCTACAACAGTTAACTTACGTTTCTTACCAGTTTTTTCAATATTAGTTATATGGCTTGTTAATCTCCGTTTCAAAGACCTAAATTCTTTATGTAATACAAATTGCGCTTCGCCTGCTTCTTTTTTAAATAAGTAAGACTCATAACAAACCAATCTAATTGGTAATCTATTTTTGGTAGATTTTACTTGCCCTCTTTTATGTTCTGATAATCTTCTCTTTAATTGAGCTGTGAAGCCAATATAAAACTTTTTATCTTTCAAACTAAATAAAATATACGTATAATACATATTCACTTTTCTTCTTAAATTAAATGGCGGAAGGGACAGGATTCGAACCTGCGGAACGGTTTCCCGTTCACTACCTTTCCAAGGTAGCGCTTTCGACCACTCAGCCACCCTTCCTTAAATTATACTCGACCACGGCGTCTATCCAGCGTATGCTGGACCACCCTTCCTTAATATATAAATACGATTTACAGTATAAATTTTATTGCCATTTTAGTCAATATAGCTTATATATGATAAAATAATTTATACTAATTAATAATCATTATATATGTTTGAAATCTTCATAGTAATCGTACCATTATTTCTAATAATATTTGGCTCTGCTATTATCCAACGCTGGAAAAATCTAGATGAACATTGGTCAAAAGTACTCAATTCTTTTGCTCTCAATATTGGTTTGCCAGCTTTAATATTTGCATCGCTAGCCAAAGTCTCTCTAAATGGACAAGCCGATATTATTATAGCTAATTCTTTATTTTTACTAATTAGTTTTATAATTGTTTACAGCTTAGGCAAGTCTCTAAATATTAAACAACGAACCCTCAAAACACTATTTATTTGTTTAGCCTTTGGTAATATTGCTTATCTAGGACCCCCAGTGTTAACTCAAATATATGGCCCAAAAATTTTACCAGACGTTAGTTTAATTATTGGCGTGCACTTATTTTGGTTATTTACTATTGGCTTAGGCTTTTTGGATTATGATCTGGCAAGTCGTCAATCTTGGATTGGTAAATTATTTCATAAAAAAAATAAACAAGATATTATTAAACATATTGGCTTTGATCTAATTAAAAATCCCCTGCTAGTGGCTATCATCTTAGGACTAGTCGTAGCAATAGCTGATATTAATCTACCAAGATTATTAAAAACTACCATAGATATGCTAGCTAATTCTGTTAGCCCAGTAGTTTTAGTAGTAATTGGTTTATTTATTGGTAGTTCTAAAATTGGCAAACTCAAAGAATGGCTACCTGTCGCAGCTTTCACTGTTGTAACTCTATTTATATTGCCAGGGATATTTTATTTAGCTCTTAAAGGATTTGCTAGCGATCTGGACAAATATATTCCATCTATGATTATGATTGCTATGCCTCTAGCTATTACTCCTTTTGCTTTGGCTGACAAATTTGGTTTAGACAAACAATTTATTGCTAGAGCTATAGTACTAAGTACTACACTTTCTATTATCACTATCCCACTTTGGGCTAGCATGTTATAGAAATAAATTACCCAAAAATAAAAACTCCCCGCTGAGCGGGGAGTTTTTTGATTCTTATTTTTTTCTACGTTTTTTCTTAGCTTCAGTTTGTTTGATGGCAATCATAGTTTTAATTACTGTGTCTGGATTAAGAGAGATACTATCAATGCCTTCCTCTACCAAAAACTGAGCAAAGTCTGGAAAATCAGATGGCGCCTGACCGCAAATACCAATCTTACGTTTATGTTTTTTAGCTACCTCAATGACATAGCCGATTAATTCTTTAACTGAATCATTCCGCTCATCATAAACATGAGATACTAATTCACTATCACGATCTACTCCTAGAGTCAGCTGAGTTAAATCATTGGAACCAATGGAAAAGCCATCAAATATTTCACAAAATTGATCTGCCAAAATTACATTAGATGGAATTTCACACATTACATAAACTTCCAATCCATCTACACCACGTTTTAGACCATTATCAGCCATAATTTTCAAAACTTTTTTACCTTCTTCTATAGTACGACAAAATGGTACCATGATTTTCAAATTCTTAAGACCCATTTCCTTACGTACTTTAACTAAGGCCTTGCATTCTAATATAAAAGCTGGTAAATACTTTTTACTATAATAACGACTAGCTCCACGCCAACCAATCATTGGATTTCTTTCATCTGGTTCAAATTGCGCACCACCAATCATACTAGCATATTCATTAGATTTAAAATCAGACAATCTAATAATAACATCCTTTGGATAAAAACTAGCAGCAATACGAGCTACACCTTCGGCAAGCTTGTCTACAAAAAATTGTGGCTTAGAGCTATAAGCAGCTGTGTGTTCTTCAATAAATTTTTTGTCTTTTTTATTTTTCAATTTTGAAAAATTAATTAAAGCTAAAGGATGAATACGAATGTAATTTGAAATAATAAATTCTTCCCTAGCTAAACCAACGCCTTCATTTGGAATGAATGATTGGGCCATAGCCATTTCAGGATTACCAATATTCATCATTACTTTAGTCTTAGATTTCTTGAAATTCTTAAGGTTAGTTTTTTTAACCTCATATTTCATTAAACCATTATATACAAAACCCTTTTCACCTTCAGCACAAGAGACTGTTATGTTTTGACCATTTTTCAATTTTTCAGTGGCATTACCTGTCCCCACCACACAAGGAATTCCCATTTCACGAGAAATAATAGCAGCATGGCAAGTACGACCACCTGAATTGGTCACAATAGCACTAGCTATTTTCATGATTGGCTCCCAGTCTGGATCAGTCATCTCTGTAACTAGTACTTCACCCGCTTTAAATTTGTCTATATTCTTAGCATCTTTAATAATATGGACCTTACCCTCTCCAATCTTCTGTCCTACTGAAGCGCCCACAGTAATAATTTTTCCTCTTTCTTTGATAATATATTCAATTAAGGTATTTGGATCATCTTGAGAACGAACTGTTTCTGGACGAGCTTGAACAATAAACAATTTTCCAGTGCGACCATCTTTGGCCCACTCCATGTCCATTGGCTTCTTATAATGGTCTTCAATTTGAACTGCCCAGGTAGCTAGCTGCAAAATTTCTTTGTCAGTAATAGAAAATCTAGCCTGATCTTTCTTGGCCACTGGCATGTTTTTTGTATTGTTCTTGGATTTGCTATCATAGACCATTTTCTTTCTCTTCAAGCCTACGCTCTTGGAAATAATTGGCTTAAAGCCTTGTTTCAAGGTTGGCTTATGTACATAAAACTCATCTGGATTAACCATGCCCTGAACTATATATTCACCTAAGCCATAAATAGAATTAATTAATACTGCGTCACGAAAACCTGACTCTGTATCAATAGAAAACATTACACCAGAAGTAGCTAAATCAGAACGCACCATTTTTTGCACGGTGATAGATAATTTTACTTTAAAATGATCAAAGCCTTTATCGCTACGATAAGATATAGCTCGATCAGTAAACAAAGAAGCCATACAACGACGACAAGCATCTAATAATTCTTCCTCCCCTTCAATATTAAGGTAAGTATCTTGTTGTCCAGCAAAAGAAGCATCTACTAAATCTTCAGCTGTAGCAGATGAACGCACAGCCACATCCACATTCTTCATTCGAAACTCTTTAGATAATTTTTTATAGGCTGCGGCAATATCTTTCTTTAAATCTTCTGGAAATTCTGCTTTGAGAATTGCCGTTCGAACAGCCTTGGCTCTATCTTGTAAATTATGAATGTCGTGAGTATTTAAATCTTTTAAAATTTCTTTAATCTGTTTTTTTACTCCCGTACTAGTAACAAAATAATCATAGGCCTGAGCTGTAACTGCAAAGCCATTCGGAATAGCTACACCTTTTTTAGTAAGCTTTGAATACATTTCACCCAAAGATGCGTTTTTACCACCTACTCGTGGCACGTCTTTATTATTAATTTCTTTAAACCATAGAATATTTTTTTTCTTCTTTGCCATATTATTTTTATTTGTCATTCTGAATTTAGTTCAGAATCTAATTTAATATTTAATATCTATTTTATATAACACTCTCTAATATCCCGCATCAAGTGCGGGATGACAGGGAGAAAATTAAAATTTCATTTTTTTAGCATACTTACCTAAGAAAGGCATCTCCCAATATTTACCACTTAAAGCATTTACTACGCCCAATATTGCTAGAAACATCACTACTAATCCTAATGCCCAACCAATGATTGGAATACCAAAAAACCAGCCGCATATAATTTCTACTGCAAATAAGAGCAAGCCTTGTTTAGCATGAAACTGTGCAAATTTTGATTTTTTCTTTAAAAATAATGGCACGAAGCATAGTATCCAAATATAACTAAGAGCTGCCATCACAGCATTTTCTTCTACGTCTTTTTTATCTACTTCCATATGTTTGTTATTATTTATTAATCTTTATTATTTGTAAATCTAATTAATATTATTCCCAAAAAGCTTATCATTAATATCACCCAAATAGGCTCTACTAAAAAATTCAACCAAGCCCAAGCTGACTGTACATAAATGATTTTTATCACTCCCAAAATAATAACTGCTGATACAAAAGAAGTGATAGTGGTAATAAACATTCTATCGGTAGCCAGTAACCATTTAAGACGAGCCAGTGCCAACCAAACTATGATAAGTATAAAACGCCAAGCCCAGGTAGCCCAAAAGATGGCTTGTTCAGACCAATACATCTTTAGTCCTATTTGTCTGAGAAATAGCTCGGTAATAACAATAAAAACTAATAAAATAATAGACACTATGGTCCAAGAAAAACTAGCTTGCACTTTTGGTTTAAGCTTAGCCACTTCCTGTCGTAATTCTTCTTCTACGCCAACACTATGATGACCAAAATCAGCCACCCATATTTCAGTAGATTCTTCAAATTCTATCCCTGCCTCTTTGTCTATTTTTTGTTTTGATCTTTTAAAAATCATAAGCTTATATTAATGCCTTTACCCTATTAAATAATATTTAAATGCAATTTAAATATTAAATTAAAACAAAATATATTTTTATTAATGCCTTACTATATATAGTAGCATATCTATAAAATTATCTGTAGTAGATTAATTTTAATTTATTTAATAGGGTGAATTATACCAAAAATTGAACAATTTAAAAACACCCTCGTCGAGCTGAACTCGATAAAGGGTGTTTTTATTTTATTCTATATCAATTTGACTAAGGTCCGTATTACTTATTCCTAAACTCAGAAATCTCATAATTTGGTAAGCTGCTGGACCATCTTTCATATAATAACGCTTGCCATCATCAGGATTAATATACCAAGCTTCACCACGTGATTCTACTTGAAGAAGTATTTGACCACTTAATCTATTAATTAAGCTATTGTCATAAAACAATTTATTCGTACTTAGTGGGTCAAAGTTACTACTTACTTCTGTTCCATCATCATGACCATCTCCATCTGAATCTGAATTATTTGGATCTGTACCCAGGCCTTCTTCTAATTTATTACAAAGCCCGTCTCCATCACTATCTAAACATTCAAATCTTTTTTCAATACCTACTGGTATTTTTTGTAAATCTGCATTACTAATTCCTAATCCTAGATTCCTCATCATGCCATAAGCAGCACTACCGTCTCTCATATACATACGCCTACCATTATCTGGACGTACATACCAAGCTTCACCATGATCTTCTACTTGAAGCAAAATCTTACCGCGTAAACGATTAGTTAAACTTTGATCAACATATGTAACTGGAACATGAGGACTATCATCAATGTCCTCTTCTACTTCATCTTCAACGTCTATATCATCACCTCCGCTTAAAGTAATAAAAGTAATTATTTTATTATCTCCATAGACATAGTTTGGTCCATTCATATAGAATTTCTTCAACTCTACATAATATTTTGTATCTGGCTCAAGGTTACTTAAAGTTACCATACTGGCAAACATATTACCTGTTTGATCAGGATGATTGAATACATTATTTGACCGCCAAGTAACGCTATTTAAACCTTGCATGCTAGTAGCATAGCGATATTCTCCCATACTACCTATACTTGCTTGCCAATATACTCTGGCCGAAGTTTGTGTAATTTGATCTACTCTAGTTCTGACAATAGTCAAATAATCACTATAATCATCAGCTTCGGCCTCTGGAGCACACTCAGGTAAATACTGCTCACACCAAGTCTGGTCATCATGATTACTGGCATACAAGACAACATCCGTCAGATCATGATCGCCATCATCATCAGCGTCAAAAGTGTTCCTACAACTGGCAAACAAAGCAATGTCTGTAAGGTTGTACAAACCATCGCTATTATGATCACATGTTACATGCTCTGGCGTTTCTTCGGCCTCTGGAGCACACTCAGGTAAATACTGCTCACACCAAGTCTGGTCATCATGATTACTGGCATACAAGACAACATCCGTCAGATCATGATCGCCATCATCATCAGCGTCAAAAGTTTTTTGGCAACCAGCAAATAATGCTATGTCACTTAAATTATATAAGCCATCATTATTATGATCACAAACCGCATAACTTGAAGCACTATCCGAACCAATAACCACCACCTTGGTCAAAGAATTGTTTTCTTCATTGGTTTCTGCAATACGATTATATTTATCAACTTCACATTGTAAAGATTTATTACCAGCTGATGAAAAATACCCTTGCCAAGACATAATCAAAGTGTCTCCAGCATGAAATGGATAACTACTAGTGATGTGCTTGTTGGGTCTATCAACTGAATAATCATTTGATCCACCAGAGAAAACAAAATCTTTACTAATAAAATTTTGAGCTACATCATAAACGCCTAAGGAACTAGTAATGGCATCGCCATTATTTTTTAAAGTAACAGATAAAATACCTACTTCATTAGGCAAATTATTATCTGATTCAAAATCAATATCTTCAATTGATAAATCGATATCAGAAGAAGCAGATGTACTTACTCTAGCTGTAATACTATTGTTGTATTCGTTTAATTCATCTAAATTATCCCAAGGATCAACTACAAAACTAAGATTTTGATTACCCAGTTTAGTATATTGACCACGATATACAATTTCATAAGTTTCACCTGGTTCAATTGGATTACTTGCAGAAACTTCTGGTAAAAGCTCTTGAGATGCTTCAAAATTACCTAACATTCTAAAAAAATCATTAATAATTTCTGGATTAGTAAAGGCAGTGGTACCAGTATTTCTAGCTTGGAGTGTTATTTCTGTTTCCGTCCAGACAATAGGCTCTTCTGGGGATACTGTAATGGCTTCAGGACTCAAATCAGGTCCACCATCAGCTTCTCCTATGGTATCAGCAATGCCCTGATAAATACCATCGCACCAGGGAACATTAGCATCGGAATCATTATTTACAATCTGATAATGACAAACCTCACCATTATCATTTTCATAAAAAGTAGTCAATAAAACTAAATCTGACAAATTTACTAAACCATCGTTAGTAATATCAGAGATTGCATTGTAATCTCCAGCTCTTAAGGTAGCCCCGATAATACCCAATAATGAGCTGCACCAACTGTCGGCGTCACTATAGGCTGTCCCCAGTTTTGTTTCATACTGATCAAAACAGGTACTATCACTACTCGACTGCAAATAGCTGGTAATCAAGGTAACGTCTGACAGATTAATAGACCCGCCACCATCTAAATCAAAAATAGTGGAATAACGACCTACATATTGTCTAGCTTGAGCTAAGTTAACAAAAAGCAAACCAAGCATGGCTAACATTGTAGTTATTAAAATGATTTTTTTGTTCATAATTATTAAAATTTAAGTTTTTAAAGCAATATATATAAAATATTATAACTTATTAATTATACCATAAAAACCCAAAAAAAAGGGGGGTATAAATCCCGCATACGCGGGATAATCGAGCTGAGCTCGATTACATCATTGGCATACCGCCACCCATGCCCATTCCAGGCATACCGCCACCCATAGCAGGTGCTTCACCTTCCGGCTTTGGAATATCGGTAATAACTGCCTCAGTAGTTAAAAACATACCCGCTGCTGAAGCTGCATTTTGCAAAGCTGATCTAGCAACCTTAGTAGGATCAACAATCCCAGCTAGCACTAAGTCTTCAAATTTATCATCTTTGGCATTATAACCATAATTATCCTTATTCTTAGAAACTTCAGACACAATTACACTGCCGTCTTTTCCCGCATTACTAGCAATTTGGAATAAAGGGGCGCTTAAAGCATGTTTTAATATATTAGCTCCTAATGCCTCATCACCATCTAATTCTAAATCTGCAATAACTTCGATTGATCTTAAATATGCTACACCGCCGCCCACTACTATTCCTTCTTCAACTGCGGCTTTAGTAGCTGCTAACGCATCTTCAATTCTATCTTTAATTTCTTTCATTTCTGTTTCAGTGGCTGCTCCAACTTTAATAACTGCTACGCCACCTGTTAATTTAGCTAGGCGTCCTTGTAATTTTTCTTTATCAAAATCTGAATCAGCTTTTTTGATAGCGTTCTCAATTTGAGAAATTCTGGCTTTAACTAAATCAACATCTCCTTTGCCATCTACTATAGTAGTACTATCTTTAGTGGCCACTATTTTATGAGCAGAGCCCAACATATCAATAGTAGCTGTAGATAATTTAAGACCAACTTCTTCAGATATTACTTTAGCACCAGTTAAAGCTGCAATGTCATGTAGCATTTCCTTTTTACTATCTCCAAAACCAGGAGACTTAATAGCCAAAGTATTTAAAACGCCTCTAATTTTATTTACCACTAATGTAGCTAGAGCTTCACCTTCTATATCTTCAGCGATAATTACTAATTCTTTTTTTCCTGATTGAGCTAAAGATTCTAGGAGTGGTAATAAATCTTGTAAAGATGAAATTTTTTCATCTGTAATCAAAATAGCTGGATCACTATAAACAGCCTGCATCTTTTCAGCATCAGTTACCATATATGGAGAAACATAGCCTTTATCAAATTGCATGCCTTCTACTACTTCTTTTTCAATACCAAAACTCTGAGACTCTTCTACAGTAATTACACCATTTTTACCAACTGCCTCCATAGCTGAAGCAATAATTTTTCCAATGGCTTTATCATTAGCAGAAATAGCTGCCACTTGCTCTATCTCGCCTTGATCAGCTACTTCTTTAGAAATATTTTTTAAGTTAGCTACTACGGCCTCCGCAGCCTTATCAATACCTCTCTTCAAGGATAATGGATCAGCACCAGCTGTTACATTCTTTAAACCTTCGGTAATAATATTTTGAGCTAAGACTGTAGCAGTAGTTGTACCATCCCCAGCCACTTCATTAGTCTTAGAAGCAACTTCTTTTACAATTTCTGCCCCTATATTTTCAAATTTATCTTCTAACTCAACTTCTCTAGCCACTGTTACACCGTCTTTAGTAATAGTTGGTCCACCAAAACCACGGTCAAGCACTACATTGCGTCCTTTTGGTCCTAAAGTGACTTTTACAGAATCAGCTAAAATATCTACACCTTTTTTCATTGCAGATCTAGCCTCTTCATTAAAAATAATTTGTTTAGCCATATTTATATTTAGTTTAAAAACCCCTCCGCCCTTCGGGCACCTCCCCTTGTCAGGGGAGGAAGAGGTTTAGTTATTAATTTTTCTTATAAGCCCCCTTGACAAAGGGGGCTAGGGGGATTAATTACTCTACTATAGCGAGTAAGTCATCATGATTTAATATTTTATATTCTTGTCCGTCAATTTTTATTTCAGATCCACCATATTCAGAAAATACGACTTTCTGTCCAGTGCTTAATTCCAATTTAGAAACTTTTTCACCATTACCAACAGCTACAATTTTGCCTTCTTGTCTGGATTCTTTGTTTACTGTTTCTGGTAAAATAATACCAGCCTTAGTTGTTTCTTCTTTTGGCAAAGCCTGCACTATCACCCTATCTCCAAGTGGTCTTAAATTCATATTTTTATTATAAATAATATTAGCACTCATTACTTTTGAGTGCTAATATCTTACAAAATTTTAGTTTTAATGTCAATAATCCTCTATCTGTGATGCTTATAAAGATTAACCAAGCCTAAAGCCATCAATGTCCAGCCTGTCCAAGAAGTCCAAAGATAATGGTCAAATAATCCAATAATTACCAAGCCCATTATTAAACTAGTAGACATTATATCAATTTTATTGGCTGATTTTATAATCTTCCTGACTACATTAAAAGCAAAAAATGCTCCAATCAAACCAATCTCGGCAAATAATAATATAAATATGTCATGGATTGGTTGCACATTATAAACTGGCTGATCTGGATATTTTTTAAGAGTAACTAAAGTATTCATACCTAGGCCTTGTCCAAAGAAAGCTGTTTGATAACTATCCCAACCTAATTGACTTAAAGTATCTACCCTTTCATTAACTGATTTTTGTTCCAAACGACCATTCATATCTACCCTAGCTGACCAGGCTCCTGGAAACCAAGAATTAAAAGCCCAAAAAATTACAAAAAATATTACTAAATACTTTGATATAATACTAACCGTTAACCAATTTCTTTTAAAAACATTTATTAAAGCTAAAGAAAATAAACTAAGTAATAAAGCTAATAAAGCGCTACGAGAAAAACTAGCTAACAAACCATAAGTACTAATAATAATAGCTATAACTATAAATATTAAATTCCAAAAAGCTGGTTTTTTAAAAAATCTGTTCCAAATATTGGCTTCACTTTTTTTATAAATATCAATCCAAAGATAAATTCCAAAAAATATAGTTACAAATAGAAAGCCTCCTAAAATATTTGGATGAGGCAAGGAACCGTAAGCTCTAAGTAATCTCTGGTCGCCTATCTCCACCACTGCTGTACCTAAAGTAACAGGTAAATGTTCAGCCATACCCAACCACTTATTAGCAATTATCTCCTGGCTGAATAACTGACGAATTGCTAAAAGCCCTTGTATTAAACCTGAAAATAAAAAAGCCCTATAAACAAAAACCTTGGGAATAAATTTAACCAAGTAAGCAAATAAAGCAGCGCTATAAATTAAAAACAAATAATAAAAAGATACTAGGGGCGCTGGGGAAGTAAAACTAACCAATACTGAATAAGTAAATAGTATATAGAAAAATTTAGAGCGAGAAAAATGCAGTTCCTTTTTATGAGACAGGGCAAAAAATATTCCTGCCAACATTAAAACAATCGCACTGGCATAAAGACTAAGTCGTCCATACTGCCAAAGTTCTATACCTAATGGCCAATCATAAAAAAGCCATCTAGTTTGCCAAGGTATGAGTAATACAAATAATCCTAAGAAAAGTTGAAATAATTGTTCACAAGATTTTTTTTGTTTAAATTTATTAAACATAGTATTTAATTAATTTTTGATTTTTTATATTTATCAAGTATTCTATGAGTTCTTTCTCTCCACTTACGGGCAAATAATTCCCGATTATCATTAGAATAAAATTTAAGCATTCTTTCACTAACTATAACCCGAGTATCAATATTTATCAAAGCTTTTAGATTTTTATCAATAATTCTAACTTGTAAACTACGATACCAATTATATAGCCAACGTTTTATAATTGGCGGATTGAAAATAAAACTAGCTAAGATACCAAAAAATTTAGAAAAATTATTAGCTTTAACTTCTTTAGAAAATTGATTTGGATAAGTATTTGGTAAATATCTTTTATGCCACTTATTAGCCTCTAAAAAATTTTCATATAAACCATCAGGATTATAAACTGGGATTAAATTACTAACCCAATAAGGATAATATATATCTTTCGAATTCATCATACTAGTTTCTATATCCAGAAATTTTTCATCTACAAAAAAACTAAGACAAAAAGTATCTTTTTTATTATCCTCCTTAGGACGCATACCTGAAAATTTAACAATCAGAGTAGAAAAAAATCGAGCCAACCAAATAGTTCCTCGACGAGAAATAATAAATAAATCTATATCACTTTTTTCATTAGCATTACTATAGCCCAAAGAATTACAAACAGCCACCATCCTGATAAATGGAATAAAACGATAAACTTTAGCTAGATAAATTAGCTTACGAAATTTACGCTCAGCTAAGTTATTATTTTGTTTTCGCCTGAGATGTATATAATTTCTACCCTTAAGATGGTAAAAACCTTCTTTAATAGCTAATTCTTTTTTTAAAATTTTACTAGTCTTTAAAGTATTTCGTATATCAGATAAACTGTATTTTTGCTGTGGTTTATAAAGCCACTTAAAAATTTCACTGGCAGTCAGTGGATAAGAGAAAATATCGAAGAAAGATACTGTTTTTATTATAGCTCTTTCTAGATCAGTCATGGTTCTATAATACTTAAAAATACGTTTTTTTACAAGAAAAATAAATCCTCCATTATTGGAGGATTTTTTTTTATTTTTTATTAAACATTTTAGCTAAATATCTACCAGTATGAGACTCTTTAATCTTAGCTACTTGAAGTGGTGTACCAGTGGCTACTACATAACCTCCTTTATCACCACCTTCTGGACCAAGGTCTATTATCCAGTCAGAGCTTTTGATTACATCTAAATTATGCTCAATTATCAATACTGTATTACCCTTATCTACCAAGCGCTGTAAAACTTCTAGAAGCTTCTTAACATCATGATAATGTAAACCAGTAGTTGGTTCATCTAAAATATATAAAGTCTTACCAGATGAACGACGTGATAATTCTGTAGCCAACTTAATACGTTGAGCCTCTCCACCAGATAATGTAGTGGCTGGTTGTCCAAGTTTAATATAACCAAGTCCTACATCTACCAAAGTTTTTAACTTATTATGTATATTTGGTACGTCATCAAAAAATTTCATAGCCTCATCAGCTGTCATTTGTAGTAATTCTGAAATATCCTTATCTTTATAATGAATTTCTAAAGCTTCATCATTATATCTTCGGCCATGACATTCCTTACACTCTACATATACATTTGATAAAAAATTCATCTCAATTTTAATTGATCCATCACCCTGACAATTCTCACAACGTCCACCTCTAACATTAAAAGAAAATCTACCAGCCTTATAGCCTCTGATTTGTGCTTCTGGTAAGTCAGCAAATAAATCTCTAATATAAGTAAAAGCACCTGTGTAGGTAGCTGGATTAGATCTTGGTGTACGGCCAATTGGAGATTGATCAATATCAATAACTTTATCAATGTTTTCTAAACCTATAATTTCTTTATGTATACCTGGCTTATCTTTAGATCTATAAAAATGCTTAGTCAAAGCTTTAGCTAAAATTTCAGTCATTAAAGTTGATTTACCAGAACCTGATACACCAGTAACAGAAATAAATTTACCCAAAGGAAACTCTACATCTACATCCTTAAGATTAAAAGCTTTGGCTCCCAAAATAGACAAAGTTTTACCATTGCCTTTTCTATATTTTTTAGGGGGAATAATTGATTTCTTGCCAGACATATATTGTCCAGTCAAAGACTTAGGATTTTTTTTGATACTAAGTGGCGTACCAGCCGCTACTATCTCCCCGCCATGCTTTCCAGCTCCTGGACCAATATCTATTAAATGATCCGCTGCCAACATTGTTTCTTCATCATGCTCTACTACTATAACCGAATTACCTAAATCCCTAAGGTCTTTCAAAGCTGTAATAAGTTTAGCGTTATCCATTTGATGTAAACCAATAGAAGGCTCATCTAAAATATACAAAACACCAGTTAATGAAGAACCAATCTGAGTAGCCAAGCGAATACGCTGAGCTTCGCCACCTGACAGAGTGGATGCGGTTCTATCTAAAGTAAGATAATTAAGGCCTACATTTTCTAAAAATACTAAACGATTAGAAATTTCTTTAATTATTTGTTTAGCAATAATATTTTCTGTTTCAGATAATTTTTTTGACAAAGTTTTAAATTCTTTTTTTAAATCATCAATATTCTGAGATACAATATCTGAAATGCTCTTATTAGCCACTTTAATATTTAATACCTCTGGCTTTAATCTCTTACCCTGACAGTCTTCGCAGATTTCAACCCTCATATATCTCTCAATCTCTGAACGAATATAATCAGAGTCAGTTTCTCTATATCTTCTGGCTAAATTAGGGATTACTCCTTCGAAAGTATTAACATTATTATTATTGAATTTTGATTTATCAATATCTATTTTATAAGTTTCATCACCAGTACCATTTAAAATAATATTTAATTGTTTGTCTGTTAATTCAGCCACTGGCACTCTAGCAGAAAATCTATACCTCTTAGCCACAGCTTCAACAATGGCTGTATACCAATTTTGATTAGCAGCTGTTCTGGACCAAGGACGAATAGCTCCTTCAGCTAAAGCTAGTTTTTTATTTGGAATAACTAAATCTGGATCAACAGTTAACTTAGTTCCAAGCCCTGTACATTTAGTGCATGCACCATGAGGACTATTAAAAGAAAAATTCCTAGATTCAATAGAAGCAAAAACTACTTCGGGATGCTCAAGACAAGTAAAGTGTTCGCTAAAAATAATATCCTCTTTAGTTCGTGGTAAATAAACTGATAAAAAACCATTTCCTAAATCTAGAGCAATATTTACAACTTGAATCAATCTATCTTTGGTCTTTTTAGTGCCATCACACCTTAAATGATCAATTGCAACTTCTATAGTATGTTTTTTATATTTATCTAAATCAACTTTTAAGGCCTCTTTTAAACTATAAAATTCTCCGTCCATTCTCAACTTCTTATAACCTGAGGCTTTCAATCTTTCTAAAACCTGACGATGTTCACCTTTTTTATTTTTAATAATTGGAGCTAAAACTATAAATTCAGATTCTTTCGGTAGTTGCCAAATTTTATTAGTAATTTCTTTTTGACTTTGTTTAATTAAAGCCTTGCCACATTTATGACAATGCGGAATACCAATCTTAGCAAATAACAATCTAAGATAATCATAAATTTCTGTTACTGTACCAACTGTAGAACGTGGATTGCGAGAAGAAGACTTTTGATCAATTGAAATTGCTGGAGACAAACCATCAATCTGTTCTACATCTGGCTTATCCATTAAATCTAAAAATTGACGCGCATAGGATGAAAGAGACTCTACATAACGTCTTTGGCCTTCAGCATAAATTGTATCAAATGCTAAAGAAGACTTTCCTGATCCAGAAAGTCCCGTAATTACCACGAATTGATCCCGTGGAATTTTTACATCTACGTTTTTAAGATTGTGCACTTTGGCACCTTTGATGTTTATAAATTGAGGCATAAAATAAAAAGATTACACTAAAAACGAATAAACAATATCGAGACCATGGTACCATGGATATACTACTAAGTCAATAATTGTAGACTGAGGTGATAAAATACGGGTTAAGTTAGTATTGACAAAAAAACCTTTATTTGCTAGTATAAGGTAGTTATTTATTACTCTTCACAACAAATGAAAAATATAATCTATATTATCCAAATTGTAGTTTCTATTCTTTTGATGATTACTGTTTTGATGCAACAAAAAGGCTCTGGTCTAGGAGCTGGATTTGGTGGCGAAAATTCTGTTTATCGTACCAAAAGAGG
>JABHYW010000052.1 GCA_018656655.1 Candidatus Komeilibacteria bacterium
AAAAAAGGATTTACACTTGTTGAACTAATTTTGTATGTAGCAATTGGTTCTATAGTTCTTTTAGTAATCACTAGTTTTTTTCAGACTAATTTATCATCGCGTGCTAAAATTAAAGCTATAAGTGAGGTAGATCAGCAGGGTGCTTATTTAATGCAGACTATTACTCAGACCATTGTTAATGCTGAAGCTATAAATTCTCCAAGTATTGGCACTAGTGCAACTACCTTATCTCTAGATGTAGTAGATGTGGCTGATGACCCAACATTATTTAATAATATTTCCACTTATATATATTTAACTGAAGGCGTAGCTACGCCGATAGCTTTAAATTCTAATTTAGTAGAAGTTAGTAATTTAAGTTTTACTAATATGTCAAAAGTAAGTACTCCAGGGAACATTCGAATACAATTTGATATTAGTTTTGTAAATAATACCAATCGTAATGAGTATGATTGGACTAAAACATTTTATGGTAGCGCTAGTTTAAGATAATTATGAAAAATTATTATCCAAAAAACAAACAAGGATTTTCACTACTACTAACTATTGTGTTAATAGGGGCTATTAGTATTAGCATTGCAGTTTCTATTTTACTTATTGGAGTAGATGCATCTCGTATTAGTTTTGCTGGACAACAGTCTAATCAAGCCAAAGCTATAGTTAATGCTTGCGCTGAAGGTGCTTTGCAGGAGATTAGAGATAGTACCACTTTTGCAGGTTATGGTAATTTAGTTTTCACTAAAGGAACTTGTGGATATTTTGTAACTAATAATGGTGGTCAAAATAGAAACATTGTAGCTTCTAGTACAGTAGGAACTATAGTTAGAAAAGTGGAGGTGAATATAGATACTATTAATCCTCAAATTAATATTACTTCTTGGCAAGAAGTAGCCATTTTAACAGGAGAGTAATAAAAAATTAAGTGATTTGTGTTATAATATATATATGAAGAGATTAAAGCAAAATGGATTTACACTTATTGAGCTAATATTAGTTATAGTTATGTTAGCTATTTTAGCTGTGGCTACTTATACTGTGATAAATCCACAAAAAAGATTTAAAGAAAATAGAAACGCTCAACGAAGAGCAGACGTTAATGCGATACTGAATGCTAATTATCAATATTATGTAGATAATGATGGAGTAATACCTTCGACTATACAAGAAAACGCTGATTGTTTTAGTGGAGCTACTCATACAGAAATATGTAAATCAGATATTGCTGGGTTAACTTGCACAGTGGCTGGTTATATATCACTGAGCGATTTGACCACTAATGAGAAATATTTGTCAGCCATACCAATTGATCCAACGGGCGAGAGTACCTACGGTACAGGTTATTTTGTAGTCAAAAATGTTAATTCAAAACTTACAGTCTGTGCTCCTAGTGCAGAGGATACTGTCATTAGTATAAGTCGTTAAAATAAAAATATGTCACAAGATAAAGTAATTGATCAAAGTAGATACAAGTCAGTTTTTGATCTTTCTCCAGAAGGGATTGTTTTATTGGATCATAAAGGAAATATATTAGAGGCCAATCAAAGATTGTTTGATTGGTTAAATTATTCTCCAGAAGAAATATTAGGTAAAAATTTACTTAAAATGCCTTTTCTTACTGCCAAAGGGAAAATAACAGTAATGGAAAAATTTGCCCAGAGAATGTTGGGCAAGAAACCAGCTCCTTATAAATTAGATTTTATTTCTAAAGGTAGCACAGACAAGAAGATTGGTTTGATAAGAGCGGTCGCTATTAAAGATGCTAAAGGAAAAATAATTGAAGATTTAGTAATGATAGCTAACATTACAGAGGAAGAGGAACATGAAGTGCAAATAAAACAAAATCTAGAACATCAAAAGTTATTATCAGATATAGCTATTAAATTTAACTCGCTAGATAATTTTGACAAGATAATTAATGAAACTTTAAAAATTTTAGGTGAATATACAGATGTTTCTAGGGTGTATATTTTTGAAGATAGTTCAGATGGTAAAAATACTAGTAATACTTTTGAATGGTGTAATAAGGGAGTGAGCTGTCAGAAAAATAATTTACAAGATGTTCCTTATACCACTATTCCATCTTGGAAAAAGATATTAAAAAAAGAAGGGGCTGTATTATCAAACAACATTAATAAATTACCAAAAGATTTATACGATATTTTAGCTCCACAAAATATAAAAGCCATTTTAGTTCTACCATTATATGTAAAAGAAAAGTTTTTTGGCTTTATTGGTTTTGATGAAATAAAAAAGGACAGAGAATGGACTGAGTTAGATAAAGAGTTTTTAAAGACAATTTCGGGTTTAATAGCTAATGCTTATCAACGTAAAATTGCAGATGAAACCCTTAATAGCAAAATACAAGAGTTAGAAAATATGAATAAATTAATGATAAATCGTGAGCTCAAAATGGTAGAGCTTAAAAATAAATTAAAGAAAGTGGAGGGTAAATAATATGACAAATGTATATGGAATTGATACTAGTAGACCTGTTACAGCGTTGATGGTTAGGGATGCTGTAATATCTTGTTTTTATGAAGCACATTGTGCAGAAACTGGGCTTAGTCCAGACGAAAAAAGTCCAGCTAATAAAGAGTATTGCAAGACTATTATAAAAAAAGCTTTTAATGACACTGGTGGGAATTTTGATAAGCCAGACAAAAAATCTATTTTAGGAGTTTTGGATAATTTAATAGAATTTTCTAAAAATTTTCGTGATCCTAGTATTATCGAAAAACACCATAAAGAAATAATGGCTCTAGTAGATAAATTAGATAAATAAAATATAAAGATGATTAGATCTCTTAAATCAAAATTAATTTTTGCTGTAGCTGGTTTAATAATTGCATTTGGTGCTTTGGCTACTGTTTTTAGTTTTTATTACATCAAGGGAGTGATATTTGATATAAATATAGCGAGTATAAAGGATACTACCCATGAACGTTCTCATGAGACAGAGCGTATTTTGGATAATGTTTTTAATTTTACGGAGTTATTAGCCACTAGAGATCAATTAACAGAATATCTGGAAGATCCAGAGACATTTGGACACGATGATGCTCTAGATTTTCTAAATTTATATAATATTGAAGATTCTTTTTTAGCTATTTATGTAATGGATGAGAATGGCGACACTTTAGTGTCTACTGATCCAAGGTTTACGGGTAATAATTATGGATTTCGTAGCTATTTTAAGAAAGCTATAAACGGAGAAGCTAATCTGAGTGTTGTTTTGGGAACCACTAGTAAACAATTAGGCTATTATTTCGCAAGGCCAGTTACAAATTCTAATAATCAAACATTAGGAGTAGTCATAATAAAGATGAACCCAACAAACCTTGATGAAAGTATGCATTTTAGTTTATATGGCGAGAGAGAAGTAATGCTTTTAGATGAATACGGGATAATAATTTCGTCGGAAGAAGAGGGGCATCTTTATAACAGTATTGGTAAGTTGACCGCTGCTGAGAAATTAGAAATTAAAGAAGAGCGTAGATTTGAAGGTGTGGAGATAAAAGAATTAACTTATCAAGAGCCCAAGGACGCGTTGGATGGCTTACAAGAGGCCACAGTGTTTCAGGTATATGATGAAAGAGACGGAGAAGAAGAGATAGTTAGTATAGTGCCGATTGGAGACTTTCCATTATTTTTGTTTTTAGAACAAAGTAGTAGTGTTTATATTAATCTAGCTAAAAATATAGCTTATATTTTAAGTATTATAATAGTATTAGCAGTTTTGTTTTCTGCTGCTGGAGTATTTTGGTTTATCAACAGAATTTTAAAACCATTGGGAAATCTTAAAGAGGCTAGTCAGGCTGTTGCAAAGGGTAATCTTGGGATTAGAGTTGATATTAAAACTGGTGATGAGCTAGAGGATTTGGCTAATAGTTTTAATAAAATGACCATTAGGTTACAGAAAAATATTACTGATATAGAAAATAAAGTAGCTGAACGTACGGCTACTTTAGAGAAGATAAATAAACATATGATAGGCAGAGAGTTAAAGATGGTAGAGTTAAAAAATAAAAACAAAAATAAACTAGATAAATAATGTTTAAAAATTTAAAAATAAAAACAAAGATAATTACTGGGATGTTGCTATTGACTGTTATCCCTCTAATTTTAGTCACTTCAATCTTATATTCTAATATAAAAGGTTATTTATTAGATACTGCTCTAAGCGAAGAAACACACGATATAATGATGAAAAAGAATAGTATAGGTGTGTTTTTAGATAATATGGAAGCAGAGGTTTTATTTTTAAGTAAACTTCATAGCATAGAAGATTTTATAAATTCTAAAGAGGAAGAAGATAAAAGAGAGCTTAAAGAAATGTTAACTAGAGATTTTCTTTCTTTTTCTAAGGAACGAAAAATATATTATCAAATTAGATATATTGACGAAAATGGGCAAGAAATAGTTAGGATAGATAATGACGGCAATAATACATTTAGAATTCCAGACGATGAATTGCAAAATAAAGCAGGTAGATATTATTTTGAGGATTCAATGAAAGCTAAGCAAGGAGTAGTATTTGTATCACCACTTGATTTGAATATAGAAGGGGAGAGTATAGAAAACAGAGGAACAGTTAAAGACTCAATTTATGTACCTGTCTTAAGGTATGCTACTCCTATTTTTGATAATCAGAATAAATCTAAAGGTATTATAATTACTAATGTATATGCAGATAATTTTTTAAGTCATCTAGATGAAACATATCTAGGTACGACTATTGGAAAAGAAATATATTTGGTAAATAAAGAAGGTTATTATTTGCATCATCCTGATGCTAAAAAAGAATGGGCGTTTATGTTTGATGGTAATGATGAAAACATAAATAATCATTGTTCTCAAGCTTTTAGATTTTTTAATGAAGAATCAGGCCAATTTTATAGTAAAGATACAGATTGTTTTTTGACCTTTGGCAGAATTTATCCTAGTGGACAAGAAAATTTAGATAACTCAGGAAGTAATCAGGCTTATAGTGATAGTATTAGTAAAATTCAGGGGGAGGAATATTATTGGGTATTAGTCAGTAGGGTAGAAGGATCTGCAATATTTAGCGAAATAGATAAAGCATTGAATAATATAGTGCTTATTGTATTGATTACTGTATTAGTGGTGTTATTTGTAGCTTTTTCAGTGGGTAAATCTATTGTAAGCCCTATTAATAGATTGAGAAAAGATATTAAAATAATAACTGAAGGAGATATTGAACATAAGGTAGGCACAAATGCTACAGACGAAGTAGGTGATTTGTCACGAGCTTTTGATGTCATGACCTCTGCCATCAAAAAATCAAGATCAGAAATAGATCAAAAAGTAAAAAAACAGACTAAAGAAATTATTAGTAATAGTAAGAAACTTGAAAATCAACAAGCAGCAGTATTAAATATTTTAGAAGATGTAGAAGAAGAGAAAGCCAGAACAGAAGACCTAGCTAAAGATTTAGAAAAATTTAAACTGGCAGTAGACAATACATCTGATCATATTGTGATTACAGACAGAGATGGTGGTATTCTCTATGCTAATCAAGCTGTAGAAACAATTACTGGTTATACGGCTAAAGAAATTATGGGTCAAAAAGCTGGTATTAAAAAACTTTGGAGTGGCAATATGGCCGAGGATTTTTATGAGAAATT
>JABHYW010000053.1 GCA_018656655.1 Candidatus Komeilibacteria bacterium
TGGTGATTTAGTAGAAAAAGTCATTAATTTTGTACCACGTGAACGTATTAATGATGTTATATATTTTAATCCAGCAGATCTAGACTTTCCGATTGGCTTTAATGTTTTGGAACAAGTAGATTCTAGTCAAAGACATTTAGTTGTCTCTGGTTTGATTGGCGTATTCAAAAAGATTTGGGCTGATTCCTGGGGCCCTAGATTAGAATATGTACTTCATCATGCTATTTCAGCTTTATTAGAATATCCTGGAGCAACTCTTTTGGGTGTTATGAGAATGTTGACTGACAAAAATTTTCGAAAGAGAGTGGTAGAAAAAATATCAGACCCAGTAGTTAAGGCTTTTTGGGTAGATGAATATTCTAAATATCCAGATAGATTTCAGGCCGAAGCTATAGCGCCTATTCAAAATAAGGTTGGTCGTTTTCTTTCTTCTGCTCTAATTAGAAACATTCTGGGTCAAGTACGATCATCCTTTAATATGCGAGATATAATGGATCATCAGAAAATTTTATTACTTAACCTTTCTAAAGGTAGAGTGGGTGAAGATAATTCTGCTTTACTTGGTGCCATGATGATTACTAAAATTCAATTGGCAGCCATGAGTAGGGTTGATACCCCTGAAGAGGAGCGACAAGATTTTTATCTATATGTAGATGAATTTCAAAATTTTGCTACTGAATCTTTTGCTAATATATTATCTGAAGCTAGAAAATATAGATTAAATCTTACTATTGCCCATCAATACATTGAACAAGTTCCAGAAGAAATAACAGCAGCTGTATTTGGTAATGTAGGTACTATAGTTAATTTTAGAGTCGGTGCAGCTGATGCTGAATTTTTAGAAAAAGAATTTTTTCCAACTTTTACTCAGGAAGACTTGGTAAACCTTTCCAAATTTGAGATTTATATTAAATTAATGATTGACGGGGTTACTTCAGAAGCTTTTTCTGCTAAAACATTGCCTCCGATAGCTATAACTGAAGATGTTGCTGAAATTAAAGAAAAAATAATAAATATTACTCGTGAGAGATATGCAAAACCAAGAGAAGTAATAGAAGATAGAATTATTCGTTGGGCAGAGGGTAGAGGAGACGAAGATGTGAATGTGCCTGCGAGTGTTTCAAGTGCCATAGCAAATAAAGAAAGTCTGGCTAAGCCAAATAAAATCAGGAGAGAGGTAAATAGCACTGTTAAAAGAAGACCTCCATTAAAAAAAACAGGTTTTAGTAAAAATGTAGTTTGTGATCTCTGTGGTAAAAAGACCACAATAAACTTTGATCCAGATCCTAAAAAACCTATATATTGTCGAGAATGTTTAGATCTTTCTAGAGCAGGTAAAGTACCACCACCTTCTAGCATTAAAATAATTTCTGATAATGGCAAAGAAGAAGAGTTTACTTCTTTAGCTGCTGCTTTAAAAGGAAGAAAGCCTGCAATAAAGAGAGTAGAAAAACCTAAAAACAAGTCTGTAGAAGTTAAGAAAGAAGTTCCAGTTAAAGTAGTTAAAAAGCCAGAAGTAAAAGATAATCAACCAGCCGAAGGTACTGACCAAAGTGGAAGTACCAAAGATTTAGATCCTGGAAAGGTTGTTAAATTTTAAATTTATGTCCTATTATTTAAAAATAAAAAAATTAGACATTAAAACTGGCCAATCAAATATAGTATTGCTTAATGCAGATGAAGCTATGCATTATGGTATTAAGGCAGGCGATAAAATAAGAATAACTTGGGGAAAGCAATCTGTAATTGCCGAAGCAAATACCACTCATAAAAGAGTTAAGTCTGGGCAAATAGGTTTATATAAAGATATTTGGGAAAAGATGAAAATTTCTCCAAATATTATTGCTGAAATTGAATTTATTGAACGTGCTAAATCTATTAAGGCTATTAAAAAAAGGTTGTTAGGTAAAAAATTAAATTACGAAGATTTTTATCAGATATTTTCTGATATTTCTAATGGAATACTTACTCGTACTGAAACTACATATTTTGTAGCTTCTAGTTTTATACGTGATTATGACGATCAGGAGTTGTATTTCATGACTAAAGCTATGGCTGAGACAGGAGAGATGCTTAAATTCCCTCATAAGATAGTCGTAGACAAGCATTCTGTGGGTGGTTTGGCCGGAAACCGCACTACTATGGTGGCAATCCCAATACTGGCTAGTTTGGGCCTAATTATACCAAAAACATCTTCTCGAGCTATAACATCTCCAGCTGGCACTTCGGATACTATGGAAGTTTTAGCACCAGTGTCTTTTAATGCAGTTGAGCTGAAAAAAATAGTTAAAAAAGTAGGCGGTTGTTTAGTTTGGGGTGGTGGCCTTAATTTAGCTCCAGCTGATGATAAAATTCTTAATGTATCATATCCACTATCTCTGGAACCTTATGACAAGATGTTGGTTTCTATTATGGCTAAAAAAGTAGCTACTGGAGTGACTCATTTAGTTATTGATATGCCAGTTGGGAAAACTACCAAGATACCGGACATGAAGACAGCTAAAGAATTAGAGAGAAAATTTAAATATCTTGCTAGAAGATTTAATATAAAAATTAAAGTAATAATGATCCAAACCGAAGATCCTATCGGTATGGGTGTTGGTCCTGCGCTTGAGGCTCGTGATGTATTAAGGGTATTACAACAGAAAGATAATTATCCAGCTGATTTAGCTAATAAATCTATTCATTTAGCAGGTGAGTTATTAGAGCTTTGTGGTAAAGCTAAAAAAGGTGATGGAGCTAGTATGGCTTGGAAAGCTTTAGAGTCAGGCAATGCTTGGAAGAAAATGCAAGAAATTATCAAAGCTCAAGGTGGTAAATCTGATATAGATCCAAATGATATAGTCTTAGCCGCTCATAAAAAATATTATAATGCACCTAAATCAGGGCGTATTATTTTTACTGACAATAAAGCTATTAATACCATAGCTCGTATTTTAGGAGCTCCAGCGGATAAATTAGCAGGTATATATTTAAATAAAGAATTTGACGACCATGTTAAAAAAGGTGAGAGATTATTTACTCTTTATGCTCGTACTAAAGAAAGAATTAAATTAGCTGACAAAGGTTTAGAAAAACTAAAAATATTTAAAATAGGTAAGTAATTTTAACAAAGTTAAAAGGCCAACTCACTAAAGAGCTGGCCTTTTTTAGTTGCACCCTGTCAGGCACTAACTTCGACGTCGGGTCTATCTTCAATCTCAATTTCGAGATTATTCTTTGCGCAGAAAGAGCTGTAGAGCTCACTCATGCGCTGACGGACACTTGCTTTAAAGTCATGTGATACATGAGGCATTGTAAGAGTTAGCAAGCCGTCTTTACGTGTCGTCTTAATATTGAAGCCTTGAGTATTGAAATAATCTCCAAGTAATCTTGCCAGACGAGCGTTCGGCAATTTAATCACAGCAGTGGCTGGATTGGGGAAGTTTAGTACAGGTACTTTCTTCATTAAGAATCTCCTTATAATTGGTGACAGGGTGTAAAGATCTAAAGAGCGAAGACGAACGCCAATTATAGGCTAATTCACAGTATTTGTCAATGCTTATTGAAAAAGACTTAATCTCGTGATATAGTCTTTATAGATGAAAAAGAAAGCTAAAATATTAGTAGGACTTTCTGGCGGCGTAGACAGTGCCGTTGCTTTATATTTATTACAAAAACAAGGTTATGAAGTAGAAGCTGCTTTTATGAAAAACTTTTCTGAAAAGGTCAATATAAAAGGTACTTGTCCTTGGAAAGAAGACCGTTTAATGGCTTATCGAGTGGCTGCTCAGCTAAAAGTGCCTATTCAGACTTTTGATTTTGAAGCAGAATATCATGATAAGGTAGTAAATTATATATTTGATAGCTATAAAGCAGGTTTAACTCCAAATCCTGATGTCTTATGTAATAATGAGATTAAATTTAAGTTGTTTTTAGACAAAGCTATGAAACTTGGCTTTGATAAAATAGCTACTGGTCATTATGCTCAGGTGAAGGAAGATAAAAATGGCTGGCATTTACTAAGAGGCAAAGATCCAAATAAAGATCAGTCATATTTCTTAGCAGGTCTTAATCAAAAGCAATTATCAAAAGCAGTTTTCCCGATAGGCGATATTAAAAAACCTGAAGTAAGGCAGATTGCTAAGCAGGCTAAATTAGTTAATGCTGATCGTAAAGATTCACAGGGAATTTGTTTTATTGGTAAAGTAGATCTTAAAATATTTTTACAACAAAAAATAAAACCTAAGGTAGGGGATATAGTTGATACCAAAGGTAATGTCTTGGGTGAGCATCAAGGTGTTTGGTATTATACTATTGGTCAGAGGAAAGGTTTGGATATTGGTGGTTCTGGTCCATGGTATGTAGTTAAAAAAGATATTAAGAATAATAAGCTAATAGTTGGTCATGTAGATGATGAAGCTCTGTACAACAAAAGTGTCCAGATTTCAGACTTACATTGGTTGGCTAAGGAGCATAAGTTACCACTTAAGGCTAAGGCTCAGATTCGTTATCGTCAGCCTGGTCAAGAGATGGTTATTAAATCCCCCAAACCCCCTTTGTCAAGGGGGCTTTATGAGGTGGAGTTTAAAAAGCCTCAAGCTGGCGTCGCATCTGGTCAAATAATAGCTGTTTATAAAGGTAAAGAGCTTGTAGCAAGCGCTAATATTGTTTAATTATAGTAGCTAGCCGTAGGTCTTGAGCGAACGAAGTGAGTCGAAAGGTGGGAATATAATATAATTCGAATTCTAGTATCCCTGTTAAGATTCTTTAAATAAATAAGATTTTTGTAAGCTTATTTTTTTATGCTTTATTTTTTATCAGATAATTGATATAATATATACTTAAATGCGTAATTTCTAATATAATAAATACATGATAAAAGAGAGAGCAAAATTATTTTTAAAAGAATTAGTTTTATTATCAGTAATACCGATAGCTATTTCGCTAACTATCTCGGTCGCATATGCTGCCATAGTTCTTTTTCCTTTACCTTGGGCATTTACCATAGTAATTTCTTTAATATTAACTTTTTTTATATATAAAATAGGAAAGTTTAATTTTAAATCATTAATTAGAGCATTTATTTATACTACGTTGATATTTTCAGCTATGCACATTGATAGTACTATTCAATTTAATAAGAAAACTTATATTAGACAACATAACATACCAGACTTGATTTTAATGAAAAAAGCAATATATACAAATGATGAGAATATTTGTCATGATTTAAAGACAGAGTTGAAAAAGGTTTGTTTAAATAGTTTCAAATTGTCATATGACTCATGCATTGTCAAATATGACGACTTACCAAGGTCCGGAAAGGAAAGGACTACGGATGGTAGAAATTATGGATGTATGAGCAATGTATTGTATTTAACAGATAATTTAGAAGGCTGTAAGAATCATTTAACAGTACGTGGATGTGAGGAAGACTATGCTAAAAAATATTATCAATATGCTTTATTGAAGAGAGACCTATCTTTATGTCAAAAATTTAATGATTATCAAAACCCAGAGCAAAAGATTAGATATGATTGGTGCAAAAAAGACCTATATAAAATTGAAAAATTAGGTGGAGAATATTTTGAAAACAAATATGATGCTTCATGGCCAGGGGGATATGATGATTTTAAATTTATTTATGATTTGTTTAAGGAGGGTAAGATTAAAATATAAGTACTGATATTATACGAGATAGGTTCAAGCATCGTTCCACGAGACCTGTTGTCATTTTAGTCTTTTTTATTAAGGCTATTTTTATTTTTGTCAAAAAATGTTATACTATTATTACTTGACAAATGTTGTTAAATATTGATAATATTCGTAATCAGTTAATTGATATATTATGTATATTAAAAAACAAGTAAAAGACTATCTGATAAAAGCTCTTAGAGGTAAATATGTACCCGAGGGATTAGTTGAGTTAACTAAATATTTTGTACATAATGACGCGATAAGATTTGATTACAAAGAAGACTCAGGTGGTTGGGTAGCTATCAGTAAAAACTTCCGACATGGCTCTATAGTAACTTCTGGAAAGAACAAAAAAGAGTTAGAGAACAATATTAAAGATGCTATTTTAACATCTTTTGATGTACCCTCAGCTTATATGAAAGAGACTGGAATACATAAAGTAGGAGAGGGGCTAGAGTATGCCATCGCTTAGTTTGCTACCTGGCAGTATAAAAAGAAACAAATTTACCAAGGCACTTAGGGGGCGGGGTACTCAATTTTGTAGCTACTCTCTTCATTCGCAGACAAAATTGGCAAAAGAAAACGACCTACACCAGTGTGAGTAACCGATGTAGGTCGCTGTTTTCAAGTCCAAAGGACTAAGGACAAAGGCCTAA
>JABHYW010000054.1 GCA_018656655.1 Candidatus Komeilibacteria bacterium
GTTATTCTATGATTAATGCATCATAAGAATTCTCCTTTAAATAAGCGTAAATACTTAAAAATTCTATAAATAATCAATGCCCCTATATTATACAGATTTTTTTCAAAAAGTCAATAACTAAAGGGTGAATATCTCAAAAACTGTCTTTTTGGCTAATATTAGACCAATAATTGCACTTCTTCCCGTAATTGAACTCCATACTTATCCCGAACTTGTTGCTTGATAAAACTAATTAACATAATAACTTGCTCGGCAGTGGCCTCCCCCTTGTTTACAATATAGTTAGCGTGAACCTCAGAAACTTGCGCATCACCAATACTATGCCCCTTAAGTCCAGCTTTTTCTATAATATAAGCAGCTGGAATTTTTTTAAACTTATCAAATTTATCAACTTCTATATTTTTAGTTTTCAAATCTTCTAAATCTACTTCTTCAAAACGAATATTCTTAAAAATACAGCCAGCCGATGGAAGGTTTGGTTGAGTGTCCTGACGATATTTTAATCTCTCCTTAACTAATTTTTGAGATTCTTTAACATCACCTTTTTGCAAATCTAATATTAATTCTAAAATTATCCATGCTTGTTCCTTAAAAATACTATGTCGGTAAGCAAATTTAGCTTCTTTGCCAGTCATTTCTTTTACTTCATGCTTGGCGTCAAGATATTTTATCTTTTTAACTACAGAATCCATAGCTACTCCATAAGTTCCAGCATTACCACGAGTAGCTCCGCCAACTGTACCAGGAATTCCGGCTGCAAATTCTAAACCTGTTAAATTATTTTCCAAAGACTTATTTAGTAAATAAGATAATACTACACCTGGACCAACCGTTACTCTAAAATCATCAAACTCTAATTTATCTATACTTAATTTAATAAGCAAACCTTTAAGACCATCATCTGAGATTAACATATTACTACCACCACCTAAAATCCTAACAGGCTGGTCATTTTCTTTGGCCCATTGTAAAGCTTCTTGTAAATCACCTACATTTTTAACATCAGCAAAATATTCAGCCGGCCCGCCGATTTTGAAAGTTGTGTAGTCTTTTAATAATACTTTTTCTTGAATATTCATAATTTATTTTTTATCCACTTGTCAAAAATATTGTATAACTGTTTTAAATGTTCCTCATCTCTAAAAGTATGCTCGGAACCTTCTATAATATGAAATTCTTTATCAGTATTTAATTTTTCATATAATATTTTTTGCCCTTCTGGTGGAGTACTATCATCTTCACTACCTACAACTAATAATACTGGCATGTTTAATTTATCTGAGTCTACCAAAATATCGTATTTAAGTATCTCTCGTTCAAATTGAGGCCAACGTAATTTTTTCATAAGTCCTGGGATACTACTACTTTCCTTGATTTGCCAGCCTGTTTCATTTCGTTCTGCTAATTCTTCTTTTCCAAGATTATTCAAATAACTTTCTCCTGATACAACAGTAGAAGTAGGAGCTAAAGCCATCACCTTACCTGAATTGAGCTCTGAGTATATAGCAATCGTCAAGCTGCCCAAACTATGACCAGCTAAGCAAAATGGTTCTTGATACCAGTCTTTATCTTTGGTCCAATTAATTACATCTTCTAAATCTTCTAAATAATTTGTAGGATTGGCATTTTCAACATTACCCCCATTTTCACCAAAAGTGTTAACAGCATCAAATCTAATGGCTGTATATCCATTATCTACAAAAGCTTTAGCCATTGTTTCTATATGCGGCTGATCTTTAAAACCACCGAAACCATGCGCTACAAAAGCTAAACCTTTTTGATTTTCTACTTTATCAACAATTACTACTATTTCTTGACCCTGTCTATTTTTTATTTTTAACTTTTTCATATTAAACTTTTTTAGATAACCAATTTATAGTTTTATTTATTACTGTATCTATACTATTTAAAAAACTATGTCCCTCTCCTTTAATAACATACAGCTCTACTTTATTAGCCAAAACCTTAATTGCATTTTCAGAATCTTTTAGTGGTACCCCATCATCTTCATCACCATGAATGATAAGCACTGGACATTTTATATTTCTGAGTAATAATTTCTGATTTACTTCTTCTCTTTCTATTAAATATTGTCTATCAATAACTATATACTCTCTAGGTCCACTATTCTTATTAATAACTAATTGTCCAGTTTCTTTAAATTCTTCTAGTTGCTCTTTGGTAAATTTATTTGTACGCCAATTTGAATCTCCTTTATCAGTCACTGGCGCTGTAGTTACAATAGCTTTGATATTTTCATCGTAGCAAGAAAAAGACACTAAACCACCTAGACTATGTCCAAATAAAATAATATTTTGATAACCTTTATCTCGAGCGTATTTAATAACAGATTTCAAATCATCTATTTGCTTAGTTACAGTCAAAGAATCATCATCGCTTTCTCCGCTACCAGAAAAATCAAACGCTAAAACATTATAATCCATTTTATGAAAAGCCTCTGCTATTTGATCAAACCTCCCCCATTCATGTCTATCACCAGTAAAACCATGTGACATAATAATAAGCTTGTCTGAATCTGTGGTATATAAATCTCCGACTAAATTTAATTTCCTTGAATTTTTTATATTAATTTTTTTCATATTTTTTCTAATCAATTACCTCTCTAGCGACATCATCTATATCCCCTGCTCCAATAAAAATAATTACTGAATTAATAGGATTGATGTCTTTTAATATTTCTTTTACTTTTTTAAAATCAGATGCGTAATATTTATGCTTATGATTCATCTTCTCTACAAGATCTATAGAACTAACATCTTCTTGCACCTCATCCTCACGGCCAGAGACCTGGTAGATTTCTGAAATTATCGCTTGATCAGCTAAATAAAATGCTTTAGCAAATTCATCAAGTAAAGTTTTAGTTCGATTATGATGATGCGGTTGGAAAACAGCAATAATTTTTTTGTCAGGATAAAAATCTTTAGTAGCTCTCAATAATAAATTAATAGAATCTGGATGATGAGCATAATCAGAAATAACAATATTTGATTTCATTTGCCCTACAACTTCAAATCTACGCCAAGCACCTTGAAATTCAGCTAAGGCATTCCACATCTGGTGTTTATTAACTCCTAGATGATTGGCTACAGCCATAGACGCTAGAGCATTATAAATACTAAATTTACCAGGTACTGACAACTCTATGTTATCAAACTTATTAGTATTAAATTTTTGCTTAGCGTCTTTTACTTCTAAACCTGAAAAATAACAATCAGCTTTTTTATTTTCACCAAAAGTAATTGTATTTTTAAATTTTATATTAGCACTATTTTTATCATCAATATTTTTTATTAACAATCCGTCTTTAGGAAGTTTATCTACAAATTTTTGAAAATGTTTTTTAATATCAGCTAAGTCTTTATAATAATCTAAATGATCTTCAGCAACATTAGTTAAGACTATTATATTTGGATTAAGCTCTAACATATGAGCCTTCCATTCACAGGCTTCTACTACTAGGATATTTGACCTACCAAAACGAAAATTATTTCCCCATTGTGGTACTAGTGAACCAACGATCACAGTTGGATCAAGTCCAGCTTTTTCTAACATCAATCCCAACATAGCCGTAGTACTAGTTTTACCATTGGTCCCAGTCACAGCAATAGTTTTATAATTTTTAGAAAGTAATCCTAGAAATTGTGAATAAGTAAAAATTGGTATTTTTAATTCTTTAGCTGCTAATAATTCTTCATGAGTATCTGGTAAAGCTGAAGAATAAATAAATAGATCTATATCATCCGAAATATTTCCAGCTTTTTGTTTAAAATTTATATCAATCTTAGCATCTTCTAATCTTTTAGTTATTTCAGACTCTAATAAATCAGAGCCAATTACTTCTTTATCTAAATTTTGAAAATAATAAGCAATAGCTGATAGACCAATTCCGCCTATACCAGCTAGATATACTTTATTTACTTTGTCTAAATTTAGTTTATTCATTCAGTATTTTATCTATTAATATAATATAATCATTTACAGCATTTTTTGGAAAGACTTTATATAGATTATTGCCTAATCCTTCCCTAAGTTCGGCTTTACTTAGTAATTTATCTAAATATCTATCCATTATATGCTTATTACCCTGTCTAATCATCACAGCAGCATTGTTTTTAGCTAAAAACGCAGCATTTCGCTCCTGATGGGTGTCTGTCATTGGAATAAGCACTAAAGCCTTTTTTAGAGCTGCTGCTTCAGATGTTAAAGACATGCCAGCCCGAGAAATTATAATATCAGCTTGAGACAAAATATCAAGCATGCCAGTTTTAACAAACTTATCGCTGTAATAACCGTCTAACTCTAAAGCTTGGTCAATATTTTTAGAACCTAATAAATGATAAACCTCAAAACCAGCTTTAAGCATCTTAGGAATAAATGGTTTTAAAAATCCATTCATTGAACGAGCTCCTAGTCCTCCGCCAGTAATTACTACTAACTTATTTTCTTTGTTTAAATCTGCTTTAGTCTGACGAACTGGATTTCCAGTAACTACTGTTTTTTTATTATCAAAATCTTTAGTCTGTTCAGGAAAAATTACTGTAATTTTTTTAGCAAAGGGCGCCATTAATTTATTAGCTAAACCAACTAATAAATCCTGTTGATGAACTATAACTGGTTTGCGCATCAACCAAGCCGCCCAAACTACTGGCACAGCTACAAAAGAACCAGCTGTTAAAACTATATCGGGTTTAAATTGCCAAATAATTTTTAAACTCTGCCCAAAAGCAAATATAATACGAAAAATATCTGTAAAATTCTGCCAGTCAAAATAACGACGTAACTTACCACTTTTAATTGCCTTAAAATTCTCTATACCTTGAGAAATCACAAAATCTTTTTCTGGACCATGCTCACTACCCACAAAAAGATATTCAGCCTGATATTTATCAGCCACAGCTAAAAGTGGCGAGACTGACCCTAATGTCCCACCGCCTGCTAATAATATTTTCTTTGTTTTGTTTTTCATCTATCTTTGATTAGTAAACTTTGAAATATTAATTAAAACTCCCATGGCAATCAAAGTGACTACTAAATTAGTTCCACCTAGTGATATAAAAGGAAGTGGTACTCCAGTTAATGGCATTAGTTTAAGAATTCCACCAATGTTTATAAAAATCTGTAAAGCCATCCAAGTGCTAATCCCTATAGCTAATAATTTAGCAAAATTGTCATTGGATTTTCTAACTATTTGGAAACCACGATGGATTAATATTATAAATAAAATAATAAAAGCCAAGACAAATAAAAACCCAATCTCTTCAGCTATGACAGCAAAAATAGAATCGTTAGCTGGTTGAGGCAAATATGATTTTTGACGAGAAGCTCCTAAACCTAAACCAAGCCAACCTCCAGAACCTACAGCAATAAGCGATTGTTTAATTTGCCAACCAATACCTTGAGGATCTATGTCTGGATTAAGCCAAGCTGTAATCCTATTCATACGATAAGGCGCTGCCTTAACCATGATTATAAATGCTAAAGCTCCAGCTGATAATATAGACCATAAATGAGTCAATTTAGCCCCAGCTACATAATACATAGCTAAAGCTGTTAAACCAATAATACTAAGAGTTCCAATATCAGGCTGTTTGATAATTAAAAAACTAATCAAACCCATTATAATAACAAAGGGAATAGTAGTAGACTTTAGACTTTTCATATTATCCCCCTGTTTTTCAAACCAGGCAGCCAAAAATATTATCAAAAATAATTTAACTAGCTCAGCTGGTTGAAAAGAAAAGCCTCCCAAAATAATCCATGATTGGGCACTGTAATCACCACTCAAGCTAGTGAAAAATACCAACAGCAAAAGCCCAAAAGAAGCAAATAAGGCTAACCAAGCTAATTTTCTATAGTGATCATAATTTATACGGATAGCTAGATAAAATAAAAACAAACCTGGTAGAAGCCCATGGGTAATTTGTTGTTTTACAAAACGATAAGTATCTTGATATTTATAGAAAGCTAAAGTAGATGATGCAGAAGAAAGAAATATCAAGCCAAAAAATAATAAAAGACCAATGACAGCTAATAAGACAAAATCTGGCTTATGGCCATTACCTCTTTTAGCAATAAATGGTTGTAAAAACCATTCTGCAAAATTATTTTTTCTTTTTCTGCCTATCATATATTAAAGCATCAAACTGACGCGCTCTATCAAATTCATTTTTAAACATATTAAAACTAGCTGCAGCTGGAGAAAATAATAACACCTCTCCCTTTTCTTTATTTTGCCAAGCAATCTGGCAAGCTTTTTTTAAACTAGCAACTTCAGTAATAATTTTATTTTTTGGATAATTAATTTTATTTAATTTCTTTTTAAGTTTATCACTACCACTACCAGATAAAAGAATTAAATATTTTACTTTTGTTTTAATCTGCTTAGCTAATTTATCATAATCAAGCTGCTTGTCTTCTCCACCAGCTATTAAAAGTATTTTTCTTTTACCCATAGCCTGAATAGCCGCCAAAGTAGCATCCGGTGTAGTTGATGTAGAATCATTATATATATCCAAGCCGTCTATATTTCCTTTATGCTCCAATCTATAGGCTACTCCTTTAAATTTATTTACTGCTTTGGTAATATTTTTATTAGAAATGCCAGCTAATTTAGCTACTGTAATGGCTGCTAGAATATTTGATAGATTATGTTTACCTAAAAGTTTTATATTATCTGTGGTCATCACTAAAATATTCTTCTTACCATTATTAAAATAAATTTTACCTGTACTGAGCGAAGTCGAAGTATTATTTTTTAAATAAGTGCCTTTTACTTTTTTCTTCAGTGAATAAAAATAGACTTGTGCTTCTGCTGATTTAGCAAAAGACTTACTCGCTGTATTATCAGCATTAAGCACGGCTTTATCTCTTTTGACTTGATGTTTTAATATAAATTGTTTAGCTTCTTTATATTCAGCAAAATTTTTATACCTATTAAGGTGATCATTTAAAACATTAGTTACTACAGCAATATGAGGAGAAACTTTATAATTATCCATTATTTCTAAATGCCAAGAAGAAAGTTCAATTACCGGCAAAGAATTTACCTTCAAGCTTCCAAGCACATCAAACATTGGATGAGTAGCGATATTACCAGCCACTACATTAGTTTTAATAGTGGTCTTAAGTATTTTATGAATCAAAGTAGCAATAGTAGATTTACCACGAGTACCCGTTACACCAATAGATGATCCAGGATAAAGCCCAAAAAACATTACCGCTTCATTAACAATGGAAATATTATTCTGACGAGCCTTATTTAAAAATTTATTATTCTTTGGCACTGCTGGATTTTGTATGATTAAATCCTGATCTATAAAATCAGCTATATCATGACCACCTAAGCTATACTTTATTTTTTTAGCGCCACGTAATTTAGATATTTCTTCCAAACTTGTTTTTAACTGAGCCTTAGTCTTAAGATCAGTAATAGTTATAATAGCTCCATGTCTAAGTAACCATTTAACTACTGACAAAGCTCCACCGTGTAGACCGAGCCCCATTACTAATACTTTCTTACCTTTAAAGCTCTTTACCATAGAGATAAGTCAATTATTGCTAAAATAAGACCTAAGACTGCAAAAACACCTGCTATTACCCAAAAACGCATTACTATCTTAGTTTCAGGCCAACCTTGAGCTTCAAAGTGATGATGAATAGGCGCTGATAAGAATACTTTTTTCTTACGAAATTTTTTAGAAAGTAATTGAATAATCACTGACAAAGATTCTAGTAGTAATAAAAATCCAATAATTGGTAATAATAATGGATAACCCGTCAGCATAGCCACAATACCCAAAACAATTCCTAAAGACATTGCTCCTGTATCGCCCATAAAAAATCTCGCTGGATTAATATTGAACCACAAGAATGAAAGTAGGGCTCCAGATATTACTCCACAAAAAGCTGCCAGATTATAATTACCTTGCACAAAAGCAATCGTTCCATAGGATGCAAAAGCTGCTAAGACAATACCACCCGCTAATCCATCTAAACCATCCGCTTCATTAACTGAGAAAGCAGTAGCCACTAATATAAAAACAAAGAAAGGAATAAACCACCAACCTAATTCAAAAACTCCTAAAAATGGTACGCGAACTACATCCCAATCCAATTTGAAATAAAACCACCAAGCACCGAATAAAGCGATTAAAGTATAAATAAAAAGACGATGCTTAACTGTTAGTCCGCCACCTTTGCCTCCACCCTGACGAGTAACATTAAACCAATCATCTACCAAACCAACAATAGCCGAGGCTATTAAAGCACCTAAAGGTAAATATGTTTCTTCACGAGTTAAAAAATCAAAACCAGCTAAAACTGAATTTGGCCAAAAAATATGAATCAGCCAGAATGCTACAGCCAAAATCAAAACTGTCATCCAAATTAAAACTCCGCCCATGGTTGGAGTACCAGATTTTCCTTTATGTAATTTAGAAAAAATTGGTGTGCTACTATCATCGCGTACATTTTTAACTAATTTATACTTGAAAAGAAAATGTGTCCAAGCTGGAGTAAGCAACATAGATAGAGCAAAAGCTGCTGTAGTTAAAACTAAAACTTTAATAATTTCAAATGAAGGCATTATAAATTGTAATTTAATATATTATATAAAAATAAAAACATAAAAATATTGATAATCATAATTGTAGCTAGGAGAAAATAACTCATCACACGTACTCTAGTCCACAACAAAACAGCTAAAACAAAATCTATAACTGATATTACTAAAACTATAGCTGGCCATGTATAAAGCCAGTGCCAAGGACCTAAAGTATCAATACCAGCGTAAATATTAAAATGAAGCACAGCTAAAGGGTCATGCTTTATTTTTTTGACAAAAAACAAAGCCCAAGTGGCTAAGATAAATAAAAATGAGACATTAGTCAGCCAAAAAGCTAACTTGTCTTTATACAGTACTCTGCTGGTGCGAATTATAGACATATTGTGTAATTATTTTACCATATTTGTACTAAAAAATCTACCAGAGTATTTCAACAGTTTTACATAAAAAAGTCAATAAAAAAACTTCCTATATATACAAAAAGTTTTTTAATCTACTAATTATTGTAAAGTTGTAATTGGCCTAGA
>JABHYW010000055.1 GCA_018656655.1 Candidatus Komeilibacteria bacterium
ATTCTAGCGATAGCTCTTTTTCTTTTGCCAACAGCTGGAATATAATCTTTATTTTCTTTCTTTACTGCCATATTAGCTTACTTTTAATCTTTTAATCATATTAGGTCTAAGTCTATTTTTTGGAAGCATTAAATAAACCATTTTACGAAGTACTGCTTGTGGTTCTTCTTCCATCATGTCTTTTACCTTTTTGGTACGAATACCACTTGGGTAACCAGTATTTCTGTGATAAACCTTTGTTTCTAATTTTTTACCAGAAAATTTCATTCCCGCAACATTAGTTACTTCAACAATCTCACCACAATCTGTGTGAGCTTGATAATCTACTCTATTTTTACCTTGAAGTAATACAGCAATTTCACTGGCTAATCTACCAGCTATTTTATCTTTTGCATCAATTTTATGTGTTGTTCTTTCCATATATTTATACAAGTTCAATTTGGGCCATAGCAGCACCATCACCTTGACGACGAGCCATTTTTATAATACGGGTGTAACCACCTTTTCTTTCCTTATATTTTGGTCCAATAACGTCCAATAATTTTTGAACAGCTTTCTTATCTTCTAATACTCTACCCAAGCGTTGTTTGTTGTGTACAGATTTTACTTTAGAACGAGTAATCAGTTTCTCTACAATAGGACGAAGAGCCTTAGCTTTAGCTTCAGTAGTTACAATTTTCTCATACAATACCAATGAAGTAGCTAGACTATCTGTCAAAGCTTTACGAGGTCCTTTTTCTCTTCCTAATTTTTTACCTACTTTTCTATGTCTCATATTATTATCCTGAGTTTTTATCGAAGGGTTATTTATCTTCTTTGTCTTCTTTATCTTTATCGTTCTCTTCTTTGTCTTCTTTAGTAGCTTTTTTCTTGGTAGCTTTCTTTGGTTTATCCTCTTTTTCTTCTTGAATAAACAATGTAAAATGATCTTCTAAAATCTTAGCAGCTCTAGAAATAGCTTCTTTAGCATCAATAGAACCATCAGTCACTATGTCTAAAGTAAGACTTTCATAATTAGTCATTTCTCCAACACGCACGTTATCAATCTTATAACCTACATTTAATACTGGAGAAAAACTTGAATCAATAGCCACAGTACCAATTTCTAATTTTTCAGTTTCATCACGTTGTTCAACAGTAACATAACCTCTACCTTGTTCAACAATGATTTCCATACTAAATTTTGTAGCTTTTTCTGTAATAGTAGCAATTACTAAATCTGGATTCATGATTTCTACATCGGCATTCTTTTTGATATCAGCAGCAGTTACTGCTTTTTCACCTTTTACATCTATACTTAACTTTACAGGTTCTTCAGAAAAAGATTTTACTCTTAATTGCTTTAAATTTAGCATTATTTCTACTAAATCTTCTTTAACACCGTCTACAGAATCAAACTCATGTTGAGCTCCTTCTACTTTAAAAGAAGTTACAGCGGAACCTTCAAGTGATGAAAGTAATACTCTACGAAGAGAGTTGCCTACTGTTACACCAAAGCCTGGAAAAAAAGGTTCAATAACTACTTTGTAACGATTATCCTTTAAATCCTTAATGCTTGTTTTGTCTGGGAATGTAATTTGAATCATAGAGCTTATTTTTAGTTTTTATTTATTATCTTGAATAAAAATCAACTATTAATGGGGTATCAATGTTATTTGGTAATTCTTCTTTATTTGGCAAAGAATTAACAGTAATAGTCATGGCTGGGCCATCAAGTGATAACCAACCAGCTACTTCTACGCTATCAATCTTTTCTGACATAGCGTTCCAATAACCTTTTTTGACTTTATTATCTTTTACTTTAATTACTTGACCTGGTTTCACACGAAATGAAGGAATATCAGTACTAACACCATCAACTGTAAAATGTCCATGATTTACCAACTGACGAGCTAAACGTCTAGTTTGAGCCAATCCAGCACGGTGGATCACATTATCTAAACGACTTTCAAGTGTTATAAGTAAATTTTGACCTAAATCACCTGGCATTTTACTAGCATCTCGAAAAGTTATTTTAAATTGTTTTTCTAAAATACCATAAATAGCCTTAGCTTTTTGCTTTTCCTTTAATTGACGTCCATATTCAGAAATTTTAGCAAAAGTTTTTTTAGGACCATGCATTCCTGGAGGATAATTTTTCCTTGATTCTTTTAAAGTATCAGCAACGTTTTCGCCAAATCTACGACTTGCTTTATGTCTTGGTTTTAAATTTCTAGCCATATCATTTTAGTTTAAAGTCTAAAGTCATAAAGTTTAAAGAATTTTTTAATATTTTATAAACAAGGACTTTCAGACTTTTGACTTGTAACTTTCTAACTTAATTATACTCTTCTTGGTTTCTTTGCTCTGCAACCATTATGAGGAATTGGTGTCATATCTTTAATAGAACCAATTGCTATACCATTACTATGTAATGCTCTGATTGCGGCTTCACGACCAGCACCCACTCCTTTTACAAATACATCTACTTCTGTCAAACCAATTTCTTTTGCTTTTTCAGCAACATTTCTGACAATAACACCAGCTGCATATGGAGTAGCTTTTTTAGGACCTTTAAAACCATTAACACCAGCAGATGACCAAGCCAAGGTATTACCTTGTGGATCAGTGATAGTGACAATAGTATTATTATAAGTAGCCTGGATATAAGCCTGACCCTTTTTAATAACTTTCTTTATTTTCTTCTTTTTACTTACTTTTTTCATAACTATTTTATCTTGAGTTTATCGAAAGATTATGTCTTTTGAGCTCCACCAATTTTACCACTTCCAGCGGTTACACGTTTATTTCCACGTACTGTACGTGAGTTGGTTTTTGATCTTTGACCTCTAACTGGCAAACCTTTAACATGTCTAGTACCACGATATGATTTAATTTCTTTTAATCTTTTGATATTAGCAACTTTTTCACGACGAAGTTCACCTTCTACTTGAATTTTTTCAATTCTTTTTCTAAGTAGGTTAATTTCTTCCTCACTAAAATCTTTAATTTTTGTATTAACGTCAAATTTTAATTCTTTTAGTATATTTTGAGCAGTTGATAAACCAATACCATAAATATAAGTAAGA
>JABHYW010000056.1 GCA_018656655.1 Candidatus Komeilibacteria bacterium
GGAGGTGAAAACATGAAAATAAATAAAAAAGGTTTTACTTTAGTTGAGTTATTGGTAGTTATCGCTATCATTGGTATCTTGTCTACTGTAGCAGTAGTCAACTTAAATTCAGCTCGTGATAAAGCAAAGGTAGCTGCCATTAAAGGTACGTTAGCTTCTCTTATTCCATCAATTGTTTTATGTCATAATGAGAGTACTGATATTGAGAGTAATACCGCTGATGCTGCCTGTACAGTTGGCACAGTAACTGTTTGGGTTGAAGGAGAAGAAATGTGTGATACAGCTGGAGTTACAGCTAATTGGCCAGATCTAGGTACTAATGGAGCACCAACAGATTGCGAAAGTGCATATTTAAGTGGAGAATTTGAAATTAGTGCTACAGCTACAGACGAATCTAGCACGTTAGTTACTTGTAATCAGAATGGTTGTAGTTAATATTTAGATATTTAATTAAAAAATCTTCTTTTGTAGAGGGTTTTTTAATTTTGTGGTATAATAATTAAGTCATAAAGTTTTTAATAATACCCCCACTGTCCTGGCGGACATCTCCCCCTAATTTAGGGGGAGAAAGAGAGGGGGTATAATAAAAAAGTTTGAAAGTATGAAAAAAAATAAAAGCAAAAAAGGTTTTACTTTAGTTGAGTTATTAGTAGTTATTGCTATTATTGGTATTTTATCAACTGTAGCAGTAGTTAATTTAAATTCAGCTCGTAATAAAGCTAAGGAGGGTGCTGCTTTAGCGCAATTGGATTCTTTAAAATATAATTTGGAAATTTGCCTTCAAGATGGTGATTTTAATTTAGGTGGACTAGGGGCGGTGATAGCTGGTACAAATATTTGTACACCAGAAATGAGTTTAGGAAATTGGCCATCCATGACAGAAGATTATAGTTATGTACCAATGATGACTGATGATAGTACTTATTGGTATTTATCAGCCATGCCAACCGTTGGTTTGGGTATAGATAGTGTTTATTGCCAAAGTAATTCTTTGCTTAATCCAGGAGTTATTGATTGTGGGTTAGCTCCATAAATTATAAATATATGTTTGACTATTCTATAAAAACAAAAGTAATTTTTATTGGAGCCCTAGTTGTTCTAATAGGTCTTTTAGCTTTTTTAATAACTTATAATAATAGCCAAGCTCGTGATTTAGAAATGATTACTCAAGCTAGAAATCTGGCTACTAGTTTAGAAAATTATTTTGCTAAAAATTATAGCTATCCAAGCATAGATCAGATGAAAGTAAGTAATATTAAAGTAATTAGTGAAAATGGTTTGAATGAAGCTGGTGATTATTTATATTTTAAAGAGCTAGACTGGGTAATGGAGGGCACATTACTTAGTACTAAAGATCGTTATATTATAGAATTTGACCTTAATCATTCTTGGGATATATGGAATTTAGATGGCGGTGGTACTTGTAAAATATCTAATTATTTAGAAATGCTTTGCGTAAGTAAATGATATGAGATAGCCAAAATAAGGATAAATATGTTATAATACAGCTACTATGATGGTAGCTTTTGTGTTTATTTTAGGGCTTTTTGTAGGCAGCTTCTTAAATGTAGTTGTTTTGCGCTTACATAGAGCAGAATCCTTTGTTAAGGGCTATTCAAAGTGTCTGGCTTGTAAACATCGGCTTTATATTAAGGATTTAATACCTTTACTTAGCTATTTATTTTTAAAAGGCCGTTGTCGGTATTGTAAAAATAAATTCTCTCATCAATACCCACTTTTGGAGGTTGTTACTGGTCTAGCTTTTGTCTTGGTTTTTTGGAAGGTAATTCCTAGTTTAGATTTAGCTTCTGCTACAGCTTTACAGTTTATTCATTTATTAGATTGGTGGGTGATTGTTTCATTTTTGATTATAATTTTTGTTTATGATCTTAAATATTATTTGATATTAGATAAAATAGTCTGGCCGGGAATTATTTTAGCTTTAATTGTTAATTTATTTTTGGGATTTTCTATATTTAATCTAATCTTTGCCGCGGTAATAGGTGGTGGATTTTTTCTACTTCAGTTTGTAGTTTCTAAAGGACGTTGGATAGGAGGCGGAGATATAAGACTAGGAGTATTTATGGGAGCTATTCTAGGCTGGCCACATGTTTTAACTGCGCTTTTTATTTCTTATATTTTGGGTAGCTTCATTAGTGTATTCTTACTTTTAGCTAAGCGCAAAGAGATGGGAGATAAAATTCCTTTTGGTACTTTTTTGGCTCTAGGGACTTTTGTCACAATGCTTTGGGGTCCGTCTTTAATAAATTGGTATTTTTCTTTATTCTATTAATATAAAATTATGTTAAAAAAAATATTTTCTAATCAAACTGGACTTACTTTTATAGAATTGATGATGGCCATTGCTATTATAGTTATAATATCTGCTATTTCGGTCGTCTATATAAAGGGGGATGTTAAAGATGAAGTAGAGCTGTTTACTGATCAACTAGCCGCTGATATTCGTTATACTAGAAATTTAGCTGTTTCTAAAACTGTTTATAATTTTTCTGCTGCATCAACATACGGCGTAGATGTGGTTGCTTTAGGGGATGTATATCCACCAGGAGGCTACGGAGTTTATATTGACAGAACGACTGGTACTTATACAATTTTTGCGGATTCAGGTTTGGAAAGCGATGGTGATCCAATTGGTTATGATGGTGATAAGGATGTAGTTATTAAAATAGTTACTATAGACAACAATTCTATAGAATTAGGTGATTTAAATGATCCTAGTGTTACTGAACGTTATTTTACTTTTAAGTCAGAAAATGAAGTAGATACTGATATGGAGCCGAATTCCTATGGCGTATATGCCTTGGAAGTAGATTATTTCGCAGGTTATGATGAGGATAGCTATAGAGGTATTTTGAAATTAGGAGAAATCGCTGAAGAAGGTTATGTGTGGGTGAGTTTAGGTAAGAGCTTTAATGCATATGTAACCCCAGAGCCTAATCCTGAGCCAGATGAAGATCCTGCTAGCCTTTTTCAAGGATAATAATTAATTTAAGTTGAAAAAATTTTAAAATATGAGGATTGGCTTAGTAGAAAATAGTAAAAAAAGTGAAACTGGTTTTACATTGATAGAGTTAATGATAGCCTTAGCTGTTTTTACTATTGGTCTTTCAGCGGCTCTAGCTTTAGCCTTGGCAAATTATAATCATTCTCGTGATAATTTAGATAAAATTATAGCTGCTAATTTAGCCCGTGAAGGTATAGAGCTAATTAAGAATGTTAGAGATAGTAATTGGCTTAAAATAGAAGCTAATGAGGAAATAGCTGAAGGAGTTCCTTATACATGGGAAGAAGGCTTAACGATCGATAGTAATGATTTTGTGTATATTGATTATAATGACGATTGGCCTACTGTAGCATCCAATAATCCTTGTGATTCAGAGTGTGATTTGTATAAAGATGCTAGGAATTATTATGTTCATGATACTTCAGGTACTTTGAGTTTAACTAAGTATTCTAGGGCACTGTTTTTAGAAAGGATTTGTGTTGATGAAATGGGAGAAGATCCCGAGAGCAATGAAAGTATTGTTGCTATGAATTCGGATTGTGATGATGATGATACATATATTGGTATTCAAATTATATCGCATGTTCAGTGGGATGATAATGGTATTCAGTATCTAGAGATTGTAGATAAAATTTATAATTGGAGAAGGTAATGAAATTTGAATTTGTAAAAGATAGGCAGGGTTTTACTTTGATAGAAATATTAATATCATTATCTATTTTTAGTTTATTAGTCTTTGCTGTTTCTACTATATATATAGCTTTTAATAATAGTCAGATGCGGACTACAGCTTCTCAGCAATTATTAAATGATAGTCAATACGCTTTTGAATTGATGGCTAGAGAGATTAGAACAAGTTCTATAGTTTATTATTTACCAGATCAAACTTGGTGTGAGAGTGTGCTTAATGCAGTAGGAGAGAGTAATGTATTTACCAATTGTATTGTTTTAGAAAAAGCCAATGGACAAATAGTCGCCCTAACTAGCTTTAGAAGTGGTCTCAGTGCCTACCTTTGGACAGAACTACGTTATGTAACATTAAATAATTGTGTAGATGCTTACAAGAATTGCGATTCTTGGCACACTAATCCTTTAGCAGGTACTATACTATTATCGCCAACTTTAAATGATATAAATATAGATAGTTTGGATTTTCATATTACACCAACTAGCGATCCTTTTTTAAGTGGGGGGCCTAATCAGCAGCCAAAAGTGACTATTAATATGACCACTTCTTATTATGATGACAATAAGTTTAAAAATGTAAAACATACTTTTCAAACTACTGTTTCTTCTAGGGTTTATAAGCGATAATTTATGGAAGATTTAAAACAAAAAATTATCCACCACTCGCTTCGACGCGAGGCGAGAAGGCGGAGTAAACAAAAAGAGCAAGCTGGAGCAGCTTTAGTGATGTCTCTTTTAATTTTGTTTTTAATGATGACTTCAGCTGTGGCTTTGAGTAGGATAATTTTAGGGGAAGTTAAAATGGTGATTAATACCACTAATTCTTTATCAGCTTATTATGCGGCCGATAGTGCTATTGAAAAAGGTCTTTATTATATAAAATATGCTAGAAAAAATCGCGGAGCCTGGCCCTCTGACGCTGGTCATTTAAGTACAGATCCTTTTAACGCTTTAGCTTTTAATGAGTTTGAAATTGTTGATTCTGTTGATAATCATTATGCTGATTTTTATTATAGAGAAGCTAGTACCGCTTCAGCTGGTTTTACAGCTTATAATATTAATACTTCTACCCCAGCTCATGTTGATATTATAGATCCATCTGGTGCTTTACCAGCTTTAATAGATTGGGATTCGTCTACATCTCCTTCGTATGTACATAGTTATTTTATATCTTGGAGTATTGAAGATTGTTTTCCTTTTCATGCTTCAGATAAATTAGAAATTACCCAATACACTTTAGGTGCTTCAAATGCCAGCACAGAAAAGAAGATTATAGTTTGTGATTGTGCTTATGATAGTGATGATAACTGTTCTGATACCTTGACCTCATATGATATAACAGATGACAAGTATTATAGATTTGTTTTTAGACCTTTAGACGGAGAGGTGCAGTCTTTGTCATTTAATATTTATGCTTATGATACAAAAGTTAATTATGATCCACATGATCCATTAACTTATGATATTGTAGGGATTGCTTCCAATGCTTCATTAATAGCTGAGGGTATTTTTAAAAATGCTAGATATAGCTTACAGGTAGATGTGCCATCATTTGGAGCGGTATCAAATATATTTTCTTATGTAATTTTTTCAGAAGAGGAATTAAAAAAAGATTTGTAATATAATGACAGAACGCGAAGCTAAAAATAGAATA
>JABHYW010000057.1 GCA_018656655.1 Candidatus Komeilibacteria bacterium
AAAGTTGGCAAAGTACCAGGATGACCTAAGCAAATTGGACAAACTAAAATATTCGGTTCTTTGCCTTCAGAGTCATTAGAACAACTACAAAACATCTTACTCTTTGTCTTGAGCTGTAAATGAATCTCTAAGCCTATAATTGTTTCGTATTTATTCATAAAAAGTTGCTACTTTTGTACTAATTTTTTCTGCAATCTCTTCTATCTGACCAAGAGCTGAAACAACAAACCATTTATCATTCCCTTTGGCTTGATCTAAATAACCTTGCCGAACAGCTTCATGAAATTCCTTTGTTTCTCTATCTAGTCTATCATATTTTTCATCACGCCGTCTATTGACTGCCTCGGCTGGTGTAATATCTAAATAAATAAACAAGTCAGGCTGTAGATCATATTTTGCCCAATTATTCATTTCTTTTATCCTATCTAAATCAAGTTGCCGAGCTGCTCCCTGATAAGCAAAAGTTGAAGAATCAAAACGATCACACAATACAATCTTACCAGTTTTCAAGGCAGGTTTTATAATTTCAGATACATGCTGAGCTCGTGAAGCCAAAAAAAGTAATAGTTCTGCTCGCTTATCCATTTCAATATGCTCTTTGTCCAAAATAATATCTCTAATTTTTTCAGCAATTACCGAATCATTGCCGCCTGGCTCTCTAGTCAAAATTACTTCCAAATTTTTGGCCTTTAAAAATTTATACAACAAATCAATCTGTGTACTTTTACCAGACTTATCTCCACCCTCAAATACTACAAATTTACCTTCCATAATTTTCAACTTTTAAACTTTTCTTAACCCCTCCGCCCCTCGACAAGCTCGGGCCACCTCCCCTTGACAGGGGAGGATTTTGGCAAGTCCCCCTGTCAAGGGGGATTTAGGGGGTTAATATCCGCTTGAAGCAAAACGACCCTCTCCTCTATTTGTCTCATCTAACTCATCTACTTCCTCCACTTCCAAATCTTCATGTTTCTCTATTATCATCTGACAAATACGATCGCCTACTTTTATATTATAAATTTCTGAACCTAAATTGATTAAAATAATTTGAACTTCACCACGATAATTAGAATCAAAAACTCCTCCCATAGTATGAATACCATGTTTAGCTGGTAAACCGCCTCTATCTCTAACATTACCCCAATAACCTCGTGGAATAGCAATGGCTACACCCGTCTCAACAATTATTCTGGCACCTGGTTTTATTTCATAATCTTTATAAGAATAAAAATCCATAGCCGCATCACCCTCCTTCATCATTTGAGGAAGCTGAGCATCTTTATGTAATTTTTTAACTGGTATTTTCATCTATTTACTTAATTCAATATATTTAAATTTTATACCTTCGTATTCTTGTTCTTCAGACTCTGAAACTAAATTTTTAAATTCATTATATTCAGGGAAAAATGTATCGGCTGGCCAAGTTTTATCAATTAAAGTTAAATACAATTTATCAGCAAATTTAATTGACTGAGCATAAATAGAAGCGCCTCCAATAAAAAATACTTCTTCTTCACCAGAATTGTTAGCATGTTCTAAAGCTTCCTCTATAGAATACATAACTTTAGCGTCATCTACACTCCAATCTTTATCTTTAGTCAAAACAATATTTTCTCTATTCGGTAAAGCCTTACCCATGGACTCATAAGTAGTCTGACCCATAATAATCATATGACCAGAAGTAGTTGCTTTGAAATGCTTCAAATCTGGCGGCAAATACACCAATAATTTATTTTGATAGCCAATACCTCTATCTTTGGCTATAGCTGATATAAGACTAATTGTTGTTTTCATAATTTTATACTGCTATCGGCGCTTTAATTCCTGGATGTGGATTGTAGTTTTCAAGAGTAAAATCTTCAAAAACGAAATCCTCTATATTTTTTACATTGGGATTAATTTTCATAGTTGGTAATTTTCTTGGCTTACGAGATAATTGTTTTTTAGCTTGCTCAAAATGATTACTATAAATATGAAGATCACCATAAACATGTACAAAAGTACCAGGTTCAAGGCCGGTAACTTGAGCAATCATCATAAGTAATAATGAATAAGAAGCAATATTAAATGGCACTCCTAAGAAAGTGTCACAACTACGTTGGTACATTTGTAATGACAATTTACCATCAGCTACATAAAATTGAAAAAAACAATGGCAAGGTGGCAAAGCCATATTAGGTATGGCTGGTGGATTCCAAGCTGAAACTATCATGCGCCTATCATTAGGGTTAGTTTTAATCCTATTAATAACATCCATTAGCTGATCTACACCCCCAAAATCACGCCACTGCTTACCATAAATTGGACCGAGCTCTCCCCATTTTTTAGCAAAGGCTTCATCATTTTTTATATTGTCTACATACTCTTTCATTTTTTCTTCCCACTCTGGAGTATACTTAGGAAATTTTTCAGCTAAACCATTGGCTTCTAAATATTTCTGATAAGGCCATTCATTCCAAATCCTAACACCGTTATCTACTAAATATTTTAAATTAGTATCACCTTGTATGAACCAGATAAGCTCATGAATAATGCCTTTTAGAAATACTTTTTTTGTAGTAAGTAAAGGAAAGCCTTCAGATAAATCAAATCTAGCTTGAGCACCAAAAACACTACGCGTACCAACACCAGTACGATCACTTTTATCAATACCTTCGTCCATTATTTTCTGAAGCAAATCTAAATATTGTTTCATACTATTTTATTAACTTATCTAATTGCTTATAAAAATCTTCTAAATTACCATTATTGTCGATTGTAATATCCGCCTGCTTCATCAAATCTGGAATATGTATTTCTGTTTCAGCTTTATGTTCTTTTTTAAATTGCTCAAAAGTTTTTGTAGCATCATCGGTATTTTCTCCACGTTTTAACAAACGTTCAAAGCGCGTTTTTTCATCCACTTCTATAGCTATCATTTTGAAACCTGGAATATCTTTCAAATATTCTATATCGGCTGGCCGACGCATACCATCTATAGCTATTAAGTTAGAATTGGATTTTTTAACATCTTCGGCAATTACCTTAGCCATAAGATCTTGCCCAAAAGCCTCTCTCAAAATTGGCGAAATAATTTGAAAATTTTCTCTAGATTGAGGTAAATATAGTCTATCTAAAACATCTCTGAGCATTGTAGAAAAACGAAAAGTATCTGCTTTATATTTTTCTTTTAAATACTTCGCCGCTGTACCTTTGCCACTAGATATAAGTCCTGTAAACCCTAAAATTATTTTTTGGCCCAGGCCACCCTCTCTGGCTACGCCATTCACCTTGTTATCTTTCATAATTATTTCTTCTCAGTCATTATTTTATTTCTAATTTTCTAATCGGTTTATACTCACGTACTTTTACACCTGCGGCATCAAAAATTTTTCTTGAAGCTTGAAATATATCAATATCACTATATTTATCTTCTTGATATATAACTTCCTTGATACCACTCTGCACTATGGCCTTAGCACATTCATTACAAGGAAATAAATGACAATATAATTTGCCACCTTTAACTGATTTATTAGCATTAAAAATAGCATTAATCTCGGCGTGAACTACATAAGGATATTTAGTTTTCAAAAATTCTTCTTTTTCATAACCACCTTCTCTGTCCCAAGTAAAAGCATCAGCGGCTGTACCTCTAGGAAAACCATTATAACCCAAACCAAGTACAATATTATCACTGTCAACCACTACCGCACCTGTACGAGTTGATGGATCTTTTGATCTTTCAGATATTAAATCAGCCATCAACATAAATGTATCATCCCATGACAAATAGTCCTTTCTTGGCTCTGTTTTTCCTAATTTTGGCATATATTTTATATTATTTTATACTCCTAATTTTAGCAGAAATGACTTGTTTTTTCAAATCGAGGATAACTAAAAAATTTAGCTAAGATTAGCTAAATTTTCTTTAATTTTTTTTGTATATTTTTGTGGTCTGGAATAGTTTCAGACACTAGTCGCCAAAAATGCTTAGAATGGTTCATTTCCCCCAAATGACAAAGCTCATGGACAATAATATAATCAGCTAGTTCAACTGGCAGGATAGCTAAACGATAATTAAAATTAAGATTTTTAGAAGATGAGCAAGACCCCCAACGACTTTTTTGATTACGAATAGCTACTCGATTATACTTAAAATTATAATGTTTATTAAAATATTTAAGCCGCTCCTCTACTAAAACTCTGGCTTGTTTTTTATATTGCTTGATTTCAATTTCTGAATGCTTAATTCCTAAAATAGTCGGATTATTTTTTTTATTCTCAAGTCCCTTAATTATCCAATCGAAACGACTAGTCAAAAATCTTTTAATCAAAAACACTGGATAGGTAATTGGCGCTGTCAAAGTAAGTGTGCCGTCATGCTCAATAGACAATCTTAGATACTTAGTCCTAGATTTTCGTCTAAGAGTATATTCATAATCTTGACCAGCTAGATTTATATTTCTTTTTTCAATTTTTTTAAACATCCTCTTCAACGTTATCTTCTAAGGTGCCCTGAGCGGCTGCAGTATAAGCTCTGACTAATCCACCTGTACCAAGTAGTGTGCCGCCGAAATATCTAATTACTACTATCAAACAATTCATAATCTGTCTTTTTTGTAATAAATAAAGAATTGGCTGACCAGCTGAACCAACTGGCTCTTTGTCATTATCAAACTTTTCCTTAGGCACACCCTCCTCTTGTAGACGATAAGCATAAACCGTATGAGCTGCGCCTTTATATTTACCTTCAAAACTTTCCAAAATACTAGACACTTGCTGCTCATTATCCACATAAAAAGCAAAGCCCAAAAATTTGGACCGCTTTATAGAAAGCTGTGATTGCTTCTCTCTTTTTATTTTATTCATTACTGCTCGTCAACTACTTTGTGTTCTTTATTATTACTTTTATGTTTTTTAGTACCAAAAAATCCACAACAGTTTACACCGTTTTTATCTTTCTTTATCATATTAAGACCTAAGACGATCAAAATGACTGGCCAAAAATAGCCCCAAAAATCTCCTTGGATAATGTCCATTTCTTCAAATAAGAAAAGAATACCCAATATTACTAAAATTAATCCGAACATAATTGTTTTATTAATTGTTATTTAAATATAATTTAATTACATATATAGTATAACTAATTTTCTCAAAATAAACAAAAAAACTGGCAGGCTAAAAGCTACCCGTCAGTATATCTGGAAAAGTAGCAAGGAGGGGCGCTACATTTATCCAAAGCTGACTAGATAGCTTATAGACTATCAGCAAGATAAATCAAATTATCATAAAGGTTTGGTCTTGTCAAATAAGCTAAAATATCTTATAGTTAGCATGCTGAAAAAGCAAAATTTATGCCTACAATTGCCAGAAACAAACAAATCGGCCACAATTTCAAGATTTTAGAAGAATTTGAAGCTGGCTTAGCATTGACTGGTGCTGAAGTAAAATCTATAAAAACTGGTCATATCAGCCTTAAAGGTGCTTTTATATCTATCAAAGATGGACAACCTTATATTAAAAAAATGCATATTCCAATTTATTCCAAAGCCTCTCTCCAAAGTACTCAAAACTATAATACAGATGCTGACAGAAGATTACTTTTAACAAAAAAGGAAATAGCCTATTTATCCAATAAAACCAATGAGAAGGGCTTGACAATAATGCCTATTTCAGTGTATACTACGCGAAGGTTAATCAAGGTAAAAGTTGCTTTGGTTAAAGGAAAAAAGAAATTTGACAAACGAGAAGATATCAAAAGAAAGGATATCAATAGGAACATTTTACAAAAACTAAAAAGTTTTTGACATAGATTTGTTGTGTAATTAGTTTTATAACGAAAATTCTAGATTTTGAGGCATAATTTTTCAAATAATTTTTGAAGTTTAGCTCAAGCTAAGCTGAAAAAATTTATGGAAAATTTAACCAAAATATAAAATTTGCAGTAAAAATAATTATACATACAGATCTACTTAAGGGGATGTTTTTTATTTGATGCCAAATGAAGTGATA
>JABHYW010000058.1 GCA_018656655.1 Candidatus Komeilibacteria bacterium
ACGCTTTGGTAAATAAAGCACTCGATGAACAGGTTTGACAAAAACCTGTTTTTTGTTTATAGTAGCTCAGTTCAGAATTGTTCTGATTGTTCACTGCAGAGATTTAAAACACTAGAAGGAGGCAAAATGATACAGCTAAGTACTGATTGGATGCTGGTAAAGGGCGGAGATGATTGTCCGCATGGTTGTGGGGGTAAGATTGAGATTTGCGCAAAGAAATCCCGCTATTGGCTGGGTTGTACTAATGAAAGAGCACACCGACATAGCATCTCTGAGCATGATTATAAGCTTTTTATTAAGGCTGAAAAAGTAGCCAAAAGAAAGGCTGAAATAGCAGCCAAATGGAAAATAGTGGTTATAGGAGATAAATGTCCTTGTTCTCTAGATTGTGCAGGAACAGTCCAGGCTCATGATCCTGTTGAGAGCTCAGCTCAACTTTATTGTACATTCAACCCAAGGCATTCTGTAGATATTACTTTAAAGCAGTATCATACTCTGTGTATTGGGGAACGCGAAATGGCTCGTGAGCAAACTAAGTCATCTTCTAGTTAGTATTAGGTATATACCGTTGTAGCCATTTATGGTTGCAACGGTTTTCTTTTATTCACAGGTTGATTTTTGACTAAGAAAATGGTATTTTATATGTAATGTCACAGCAATATAAGTGGCCTATTTATGGTCATAAAAACCAATTAAAGTTTTTACAAGAAACTATTAGCCAAGATAAATTGGCCAATACGTATTTATTTTATGGTCCAGCTGGTTTAGGAAAAAAGACAGTTACAGATTATTTTGTTAGGAGTATTTTTTGTTTATCTGACGATGCTAAGCCTTGTGATAAATGTGATCATTGCCAAATGGTAAATAGAGGTACTTTTTTAGATATTTATAAGGTTGGCGATAGAGAAGATTTGAGTGTCGATAATATTCGTGAATTTTTGTATAAAATTTCTATGTCTAACCTTAGTGGCCACAGGAAGATTGCTATTATTTACGGTACAGAAACTATAAATTTATTTGGAGTCAATGCTTTACTTAAAACATTAGAAGAGCCACCAGCTAATACTACAATTATTTTGATAGCCGATTCCATTGCTAATTTACCTGCTACTGTTATGTCTAGGGCTCAATTAATTAAATTCAAGTCTTTAGTTAAAGAAGATATGGGAGCTTGGTTGGAAAATTATAAATTTTCTAATGAAGAAAAAGAAACTATCATTAATTTATCATTTGGTAGGCCAGGTGTAGCTTTAAAATTAATGGCAGATGATTTAGAGCAATTTAAGAAAAGTTCAAATTTTATATTAAAGATGTTATCAGGCGGAACTTTTTATTATATGCAGGCCATAGATAAATGGTTTAATATTTTGAAGAAAGAATATCCAGGTTATAAATTATATGAATTAGGTAATTTAACTAGAGAGTATTTAGATCTTTTTGAAATATTTTTAAGAGATATTTTGTGGATTAAGTTAGATCGACCAATAGTTAATAAAATTTATGATAAAGAGATCAATACTTTGGCACAAAAGTTTAATAAACAGAGTTTGATAAATAATCTTTTATTAATTAATAAAGCTAAGCAAAAATTAAATTATAATATATCACCACAATTACTGTGGGAAAATTTATTTTTAAGTATTGAATAAAAAAATGACAAAACAAAAATTAGTAACTTTAATGCTCATATTGCCATTATTTCTGTCAGGGTGTATTAGTGTTTCAAATAAATCCGAAGCCCCAGCAAATTTAACAGGAGGTTTTTTTAGAAGTAGTGACTTAGGCTCTACTTGGAGCAAAATGAATACTATTTTTACGGTAGGGAATAAAAAAGCTACTTTTGATGCGGCTAGTGTTACAGTTATGACTTATGATCCTTTAGACGATAGTGCTATTTATCTAGGCACACAACATGATGGGGTATTTTATAGTTATGACTATGGCGGAGGTTGGAGTAGAACTTTAAATAATAAAGGAACTATAAATGATATAATAGTAGATCAAGAAAGGAATTGTACTATTTTTGTAGCTGTTCATAATGCTATTTACAAAACTACTGATTGTTCTCGTACTTGGGAAAAGGTATATTTTGAACCAACTAAGGGTCAATATATTAAATCTTTAGCTGTTAGCTATAATGACAATAGTATAATTTATGCTGGCACTTCAGGAGGGTCATTATTACGTAGTAGGGACTATGGAAAATCTTGGGATGTTATAAAGCGTTTTAGTAATGATATAAAAAGGATTTTTGTAGGAGAGGATAAAGCTAGTCAAATAGTCTATGCTGTTACTCAAAGTAAAGGAATATTTAAGAGTTTAGATAATGGCGATAATTGGGAAAATCTTTTAAATTTAAGAGTTGATAGGGCAGAAATAGATGAAGATGTTAAATTTGAAGAATTTTTAGTTAAGCAAGAGGCAGAAAAATTTAAGAAAACTTGTAAAAAATTAACTACACAAGAAAAAAGAGATATTACAGAAGGTGTTGATGAGGATCGTAAAGAGCAATTATTAGAGGATGCTCAAGAAGAAAAAAATAGAGTTACTTGTCAATATTTAACAAAACAAGAAAAGATTGATTTTGAAAAATCTGATAAATATGTAGCTTTAAAAGATATAAAAAAGGCAAGTTCTGTAATTACAGCTACTTTAGATAGAAGTGTTGAAGATGCAGTAATCTATGCTAATAATGGTGCTATTTATAGAGTAATGATAGACAAATATGGTCCAATTTGGAAACAGATTAAATTACTTACGCCACCAAATAAAGGAGAAGCTATATTTGCAGTATTGGTAAATCCAGTTAATACTGACGAATTATTTTATGCCACTTCAAAGGCTCTTTATCATTCTATAGACAATGGTGGAAGTTGGGCTATTAGTGATTTACCGACCAATCATAGTGCTCGTTCATTATCATTTTCTTTAGATAATAGATTTTTATATTTAGGAGCTTATCAAATTAAGAAAAAATAATTTCCCGCCAGAGGCGGATAAATAATAATATGAATACTTTAATTGAAAAACATAAAGAAGAATTTGAAAAAACAATGAGTTTTTTTCAAGAAGATATTTCTTCACTTAGAACAGGTAGGATATCACCCAGCTTAGTAGAAAATATTTTTGTAGAAAGTTATGGAGTTAATACAGAGCTTTTGCAATTAGCTGCTATTACTAGTCCGGAGCCTCAAATAATAGTTATCAAGCCTTGGGATAAAGGTATTTTAGCTGCCATAGAAAAAGCTATTAGTAATTCGGATATTAATGTTAATCCAGTAGTTGATGGAGATTTAATTAGACTAAATTTTCCTCCATTAACAGAGGAGTCTCGTAAAGAACTGGTTAAGATTTTACATAAAAAAGCTGAAGACTCACGTATTACTTTAAGAAATAATAGAGAAAAAGCTAAAGAAGAAATTATTTCTTTGGAAAAAGCTAAAGAAATTTCCGAAGACGATAGATTTGGTGCTTTAAAAGATTTAGATGAATTGATTAAAGGATATAATGACAAGATAAAGCAAATTAGCGACGAAAAAGATAAAGAAATTATGACAATTTAATTTTATGGAAGCAATTATTATATTTATTCTAATTTTAAGCCTTTTGATTTTAGTACATGAACTAGGACATTTCGTTAGCGCTATAAAATTAGGAGTAGACGTAGAAGAATTCGCTATTGGTTTTCCACCCAAGATTTTTTCTTGGAAAAGAAATGGAGTTAAATATTCCATTAATTGGATACCAATGGGCGGTTTTGTAAAAATTACTGGTGAACAAGGCGAAGGTCAGGATGATCCTAAAAGTTTTGTTAACCAGCCAGCTTGGAAAAAATTAATTATTATTTCAGCTGGCGTATTTATGAATTTTGTTTTAGCTTTTGTATTACTTTCAATAGTATTTATGGTTGGTTTTCCTCAGGAATTAACTGAAGATACTATTGGTAAAGAAATTAAAGATAAAAATGTAGTAATACTTCAAATAGCCAAAGATAGTCCAGCTGAAAAAGCAGGTTTAGCTATCGGAGACAAAATATTAGAAGTAAATGGAGAAGTTTTTGAAAGCTATGAAGATGTATATACTAAGTTAGAATTTTTAAGAGGAGAGGATATAGCTTTAGTAGTACGTACAGGAGATGATCAGGAAGAGACCTATAATTTAAAGCATGAGATTTTAGAAGAAGATGGGGAGTTGATGATAGGAATTGGTATTACAGAAACTGGCATTATAGATTATGGTTTTTTTGGTAGTATTGCCCAAGGATTTAAAGTAACTATTGCAATGATAGTTGGTATTGTATTAGCTCTTTATCACTTAGTGGCTGATCTTGTTACCAAAGGTCATTTAGCCGCAGGATTTGGTGGACCGGTAGCCGTAGCAGTAGTAACTGGTCAAATTGTAAAACTTGGTTTTATTAATATAGTATATTTTGCAGCGATATTATCTATCAATTTAGGAGTTATTAATTTTTTCCCATTCCCAGCCCTTGATGGTGGTAGAGCTTTATTTATAATAATCCAAGCTATTACGCGTAAAAAATTAAATGAAAAAGTAGAAGCCTGGATACATAATAGTGGTTTTATTGTTTTGATATTCATTTTAGTAGCTGTTACTTTACGAGATTTTAAAATATATGGTGCTGGTATTTGGAATACAGTGACATCTTGGTTTATGTAATATTATGAAATTTTTAGTTAATAACAATAAATATAATATTTTAGCTCTTAGTAGATTAATTGGTTATCATCCACATAGAAATAACAAAAGTTTTTCTAGACGTTTGAGTAGTGGTGAATTCCCGCGTTTTCATATTTATACTAAAGAATTAGAATCTGGTTTGGAATTTTCATTACACCTTGATCAAAAAGGAGCTTGTCATACAGGACAAACAGCTCATAGTGGAGATTATGATGGACAAGTTCTAGAAACAGAAAAAGAGCGCATTATCAATTTATTAAAGGATTAAATAAAAAAATATGAGTTATGAAAAGCAGGAGAGTGAACAATTAGATAATATAGAAAGAAAAAGAGAATCTGAAGAAGGTGAATTATTAGGAATGGAAAATTTTGATGAATTATTTAATAAAATCCCAGAAGAAGGTATAGAGGGTATTACCAATAAACGTAGTTATTCTAAGGAGAATTTAATAGAAATGATAAATGCAGTTCGTAGGGGAGAAAAAGACATTAGATATATTACAGGTAAAAAGGGACTAAGAACTATCGTTAAAGAATTACTAGAAAAAGATCCAATAAAAAGTGAATTATCCAAGTCTGAAAGTTTTGATGAATTATTTGATAAAATCCCAGGAGAGCTTCAAGGTGATGGAAATGAAGAGCTTGTTACTTATGAGAAAGATGAGTTAATTAGAGATATAGAAGCTATTCGTAGTGGCGAAAAAGATCTTGATTCTATTCCAAATACCGAAGGGTTAAAAGATACTGTTAAGAAATTATTAGATTTAGAAAAAGATTTAAAATAAAAGATTAGATATGAAACAATCAAAATTATTTGGAAAAACTAGACGAGACATTAGTAAAGATGAAAAATCTATTAATGCTGAATTATTGATTAAAGCTGGTTTTATTGAAAAACATATGGCTGGTGTTTATAATTATTTACCACTAGGTTTGAAAGTTTTTCGTAAAGTTGAAAATATAATTAGAGAAGAAATGGATGCCGTTGATGGTCAAGAAATGTTGATGACTGCTTTACAACCAAAAGAACTATGGGATAAAACTGGTCGTTGGTCTGAGATGGAAGATATTATGTACCAATTTGAAGATGGCCATGGATCTGAAGTTGGCTTGGCTACTACTCATGAAGAAGTAGTAACAGAGTTAGCTAAACAACAAATTAAATCCTATAGAGATTTACCTATTTATATTTATCAAATTCAGGATAAATTTAGAAATGAAAAAAGAGCCAAGTCAGGCTTATTACGAGGACGTGAATTTTCTATGAAAGATCTTTATAGTTTTCACACTGATGAAAAAGATTTAGATAAATATTATTTTAGAGTTCATGATGCTTATCTAACTATTTTTAAAAGAATGGGATTGGAAGCATTTTCTGTAGAAGCATCAGGCGGATCTATGAGTAAACAATTTTCTCATGAGTTTATGGTCAAGACTGAGGCAGGTGAAGATATTACAGTTTTGTGTAATAAATGTGCTTGGGCTCAAAATAAAGAAATAGCCGAGATTAAAGCTGGTGATAAATGTCCAAAGTGCGGAGCCAAGACAGAAGAGGCTAAAACTGTTGAAGCTGGAAATATTTTTAGATTAGGTACTAAATATTCTGAATCTTTAGGCTTACGATACACTAATGAAGAAGGTAAGATGCAGGATGTTTTAATGGGTTCATACGGTATAGGCTTAGGTAGGGTAATGGGCACTATAGTAGAGGCTAGCCATGATAAAGATGGTATTATTTGGACTAAATCAACTACCCCATATCATGTTCATTTGCTAAATTTGTCAAAAAATGATAAGACAAATGAACAAGCTGACAAGGTATATGAAAAATTACGCGAAAATGGTATAGAAGTATTATATGATGATAGAGATATATCTTTTGGCAAAAAATTAAAAGATGCAGATTTATTAGGAAATTGTATACAGTTAATTATTTCAGATAAGCAAGAAGAGTTAGAGCTTATCTATAGAAAAGATCATAGTAAAGAATTATTGAATTTAGATAGTGCGATCAAAAAAATTAATGAATTTTACAAATAATGTTTAAAGGACTTTTTAAAAACTTTTCCAAAGATATTGGCATTGACCTAGGTACGGCCAATATTTTGGTTTATGTTAAAGATCAAGGTATTGTAGTTAATGAACCATCTATAGTAGCTATTAATAATCGTACGGAAAAAATTATAGCAGTTGGTGATGATGCCAAAATAATGCTTGGTAAAACCCCTCAGCATATTACAGTTACCAGACCTTTGGTAGATGGTATTATTTCTGATTTTGAAGTTACCGAAAAAATGATAAAACATTTTATTGAAAAAGTTCATAAAGAATCATTTACTTTTATGCCTAGACCAAGAGTAGTAATTGGAATTCCTTTGGATGTAACAGAGGTGGAAAGAAAGGCAGTAGAAGACTCTGTAATGGGTGCTGGTGCTTCAGAGGTTTTACTCATCGAAGAACCAATGGCAGCCGCTATTGGGGCAGGATTGCCCATTCAAGAGGCTTCTGGCTCTATGATAGTAGATATTGGTGGTGGTACTACAGAAATTGCAGTTATGTCTTTGGGTGGTGTAGTTTCTTGGAAATCACTCAAGTTAGCTGGTGATAAATTTAATGAATCTATTATTCAATATGCTCGTGATAAATTTAATTTATTATTAGGAGAAAGAACGGCTGAAAAAATAAAAATTCAAGTAGGTTCTGTCATGTCTAGTGATAAACCAATGAAGACCACTATGCGTGGTCGAGATATTTTAACTGGATTACCAAAAGAGGTAGAAGTAACTGAAGCTAATATTCGTGAAGCTATTATTAAGCCAATTAAATTAATTGTAGAAAATATCAAAGCAACTATTGAAAATACACCACCAGAATTAGTTTCAGATCTTTATGAAAGAGGTATGGTCTTAACTGGCGGCGGAGCATTACTTAAAGGTTTAGATGTTTTGATAGCTCAAGAAACAAAAATGCCAGTTTATATTACTGACGAGCCACTAACTGCTGTTGTTAGAGGTACCGGCAAGGTATTGGATGATTTAGACAATTTAAGAGAAATACTTTTACCTTCTACTAAGGATATGGGATGGGGATAGTGAAATAGCTTATGCTAAGACAAAATTTAAAATTTTTCTTAATTTTTATTACTATAATTGCTCTGTTTGTGTTATTCAAAAACGGGCAAATTTTTGATTTAGGGGTAATTTTTAGAAAAAGTTTCAGTCCCGGACAATTTAATACAAGTTTATTAAATCCTCCTGATAATATTGAAGAAGAATATAAAAATCTTTTAGTAGCTAATAATCAACTTAAGGAGCTTGAGAAAGAAAATAATGAACTGCGTGAATTATTAGAATTAAAAAATAAAGATGAATATAATTTAGCAGTGGTTAATATACTAAGTAGAGACCCAGTAAATCGTAATATATTAATAATTGATGGCGGCAGAGATAAGGGTATAGCTAATGGACAGGTCGTAGTAGTTAGTAATGGTATTGCAGTTGGTAAAATTATAGATGCTGGAATAGATTCTTCTAAGCTTAGACTTTTAACAGACCATTTTTCTAAATTAGCCGTAAAAGTAGGTGATGACAGAAATATTTCAGGCATACTTAGTGGTTCTTTGGGATTAGTAATGGATCTTAGTTTTATACCTCAAGAACAAGCTATAAAAAAAGGTGACATAGTAGTTACTGCAGATATTGATCCTAAAATACCATCAGGCCTGATAGTGGGCCAGATAGAAGATGTAGAATTTTCACAAGAAGAACTTTTTAAGAAAGCCTCTGTGTTACCCATAATAAATTATGAAGTTTTATTTACTTTAGCCGTGATTACTGATTTATGAGATATTTATATTTTATATTAATCTTTTTAATAAGTAGTTTTTTATTCTTATTTCTAAATTTCTATGATAATGGTTGGCAGCTTTTGCAGCCATTTTTAGTCGCACTTTTATTAATTTATTTTAATTCTGAGCAAGAGTGGCTATATTATACATTTGCTTTGCTAGCCGGATTTTTTGTAGATTCTTTTACAGGAATTTTTGGTTTACACGCCATAATATTTGTAATTATTATCTTTCTGTTAAAAAGTTTTCAAGTTACTATTCTAAGTTCCAAAAATATTTTATCTATAATATTACTTACTATATTTTCTTTTCTAGTGTTTTGGTTATTATTTTGGTTAAGCGATTTAATTTTTAATTGGAATTTATATACTTTTGATAATAATTTGCTAAAGCCTATATTAAAAATGACAGGAATAAATATATTTTTAGTAATATTTTTACATTTAATTTATTATAATTTTTGGGTGAAGCCTCATGATCAAAAACAATCCTTTTAAAATTCAAGAAGGACAAATACGTGACTCTAAAGTAGGTGGGTTTATTAAACAAAAAAAGAGTGGCGATTATTTAGATTTTGGCTTAGTTGATAAAACTCAACAACTAGGTAGGTTTTTTGAGGATAAAAAAATACGTTGGCTGTTTATTATATTTACTGTTTGTTTATTAATTTTATTTAGCCGAGCTTTTTATTTACAAGCTGTTAAAGGTGGATATTTTAGGAATGTAGCTGAAGGTAATCGTATTAAGTCTGATGTTATTAAAGCTAATCGTGGCTTGATGTATGATCGTTTCGGTGATGTGTTAGTGAAAAATGTTTCCTATTTCTTTCTTTATTTAGATAAAGATGTTTTTCCCGAAGATGAATTAGCTAAACAAGATTTGTTTAATAAATTGGCTAATATTTTAGAAGTTACTAAGGATGATTTGGAAGCTAGCATTTATGATGTAAAAAATAAATCAAATAAATTATTAGTGTATGAAAATTTACCCTATGATTTAGCCATGAGATTAATTATATTATCAGAATCTCAACCTAGCATTGACGTAGCCCATGAACCTCGTCGGCAATATTTTTATAATTTAGGCCTTAGTCATAGTATGGGTTATTTGGGAGCAGTTACAGAAAACGATATAGAGGATAGGAGATATAATTATTATGATAGAATTGGTAAGACAGGTTTAGAATTTGTCTATGAAGAGATATTGAAAGGTCAGGATGGCATTAGACAAATAGAAGTAGATGCTTTATTTAGAGAAAAAAATATTTTATCAATGATTGATCCGGTAGATGGTTCGGATTTAGTTTTGACTATAGATGCTAAAGCCCAAGCTAAATTATTCGAGATAATGCAAAAAAATGCTGAACGTTATGATAATCCTAAGATGGCCGCAGTAATACTTGATGCAAAAGATGGAGGAATATTAGCAATGGCATCTTTGCCAATTTATGATAATAATATTTTTACTACTTTATTAAATAATGAAGAGTATAGTAAAATCACAGCTAATAAAGATTTACCATTATTGAACAGGGTAATATCTGGTACTTATCCAATGGGATCTATATTTAAGGCAGTAATTTCAGCTGCAGCTTTAGAAGAAAAATTAATTAATGCTAGTTTTACTGTTAATAGTACAGGCGGTGTACAGATAGGCGGTAGTTTTTTTCCAGATTGGCGTAGTGGAGGACATGGGTTAACTAATATATATTGGGCTTTAGCAGATTCAGTTAATACATTTTTTTATTCTATTGGTGGCGGAAATAATGAATGGCTTAGTTTGGGACTGGGATCTGATAAGATTATTGAGTATGCTGAAAAATTTGGCTTAGGTAAATTGACTAATATTGATTTGAATGCAGAGGCAGATGGTTTTTTACCTTCCAAGCAGTGGAAAGAAGATACTTTTGATGAAAGATGGTATTTAGGCGATACTTATAATTTATCTATTGGACAAGGATACTTACTGACCACTCCGCTTCAAGCAGCTACAATGATGTCGTATTTTGCTAATGACGGACAAGTTTATGAACCGCATTTTATTAAAGAAAGTAAAATAGGAGAGAATACAGATATTTTTGAACCACAAACCCTTTTGACTAATGTTATATCATCTGATAATTTAAATACTATAAGGAGGGGTTTACGTATGACAGTTACCGATGGAACAGCCAAGAGTTTACAGTCAGTACCAGTTAATGTGGCTGGAAAAACAGGTACGGCGCAGTTTAATAGGAATAAAACTCCTCATTCTTGGATGGCCGCTTTTGCCCCTTATGAAGATGCAAAAATAGTAACTACTGTCTTAGTAGAAGAAGGTGGTGATAGAGGTTTAGCGGTAACTATTACTAGGGAATTTATGGAGTGGTATTTTTCTCAATAATTTGATAATATTTAATATACTAATTAGAAATAAAAATAATTTGCTATGGATAATAAAGTTTTAACTGAAGAAGGTCTTAATAAGCTCAAGAAAGAGTTGGAATATTTAAAGACTGAAAAAAGACCTGAAGTGTCTGAGAGAATTAAATCAGCTAAAGAGCTTGGAGATTTGTCAGAAAATGCTGAATATCAAGAAGCTAAAGAATCTCAATCTTTTGTAGAGGGTCGTGTTTTAGAATTAGAACATTTAATAAAAACTTCAGCTGTAGCTGAAAAAACAAAAAATGATGGAAAAGTCTACATAGGCTGTAAAGTACAAATTGATAAAGAAGGAAAAATATTAGATTTTATTATTGTTGGTAGTACAGAGGCTGATCCAGCTCAAGGGAAAATATCATTAGAATCACCATTTGGAGAAGCTCTGATGGGTAAGACAGTTGGTGATGAAGTTGATGTAGACTTGCCAAGCGGCACAACAAAATGTAAGATTTTAAAGATTGAATAATTATTCATGTTTATAAAGAAAATTGGTATAGATTTAGGTACTGCTTACACTTTGGTATATATTCCAAAGAGAGGTATTGTAATAAATGAGCCATCAGTGGTGGCTATTTCAGTTTTGGATAATAAGGTTTTAGCTGTAGGAGATGAGGCTAAGGAAATGATTGGTCGTACTCCTGATTCTATTATTGCTGCTAGACCACTTAAAGATGGTGTAATTGCAGATTATCGTACTACAGAAAGTATGCTTAAATATTTTATAAACAAAGCAGTAGGAGGAATGAAAATATTTCGTCCAGAAGTTATGATTGCAGTACCAGCTGGAATTACTTCTACTGAAAGAAGGGCAGTAATTGATGCTACTTTAAATGCAGGTGCTAAAGCAGCTTATATCATCAAAGAGCCAATCGCAGCTGCTATAGGGGCGGATATTCCTATTGGTAGTGCTTCCGGACATATGATTGTTGATATGGGAGGTGGTACTAGTGAAATAGCTGTCATTTCTTTAGGAGGTGTGGTAGCTAATACATCAGTTAGAATTGGTGGTAATAAATATGACACGGCTATTGCTGAACATATTAAGAAAAAATATAATTTAGCTATTGGGGATAGAACTGCAGAGGAAGTAAAAATAAAGATTGGTAGTGCTCAATTCTTACCTAAAGAAGAAAAATTAAGTATGGATGTTAAGGGGCGTGATATGATATCTGGATTACCACGCACTGTTACAGTTAATTCTGATGATGTAACCGAAGCTTTACAAAATGAACTACAGAGTTTAATAGCAGCTGTAAAATCTGTGCTTTATCAAACACCGCCTGAGTTATCTGCTGATATTATGGATAAGGGTATGGTTTTATCTGGTGGTACTTCATTGCTTCGTAATATGGATAAGCTATTATCGCAGGCCACTGGTGTATCAGCTTATGTAGCTGATGAATCACTTCTTTGTGTAGCTCGTGGCACAGGAATTGCTTTAGAAAATTTAGAATCCTATAAACGAAGTATATTATCTGCTAAATAAATTATAAACAGTATGAAAACAGTAGGCTTAGAGGCTACTAGAGCCAATAAAAGATATAAAACTGGTACTGAATGGTATGCTTGGCATTTACTCCAAGAGTTTAAAAAAATAGATAAAAAAAATAACTTTGTTATTTATTATAATAAGTA
>JABHYW010000059.1 GCA_018656655.1 Candidatus Komeilibacteria bacterium
AGTTGGCTTAGTGTTTGTCGCTGTTGCTTTAGCCAATCATGCTTTAGACGAAACTATGGCAGCTGCTTCTCTGCTAGCTGTTATATTAGTTACAGTTTTAGGGGCAATTTTATTTGAAAAAGAAATTATGAAGCAAGCTGCATCAGAAAAATCAGCTAAGATTGAAACTCCAGTAGAGGCGTAAATTATATTTTTATCCCGCCGCGTTTGACGCGGCGGGTTTTTTATTTTACTTATTTTATGCTAAAATATAGTTATAATAAACAAAATTTATGCTTACTTATACATTATTTATTGCTGGGTTTTATTTTCTTATTAAAGGCGCTGATTGGTTAGTAGATGGTGCGTCTTCTATTGCTAAAAAACATAAGGTATCCAATTTAGTAATTGGTTTAACTATTGTTTCTTTTGGTACTTCTGCTCCAGAACTAATTGTTAATTTATTTGCGTCCTTTAATGGCAGTAGTGATTTAGCAATTGCTAATATTGTTGGTTCAAATATTTCTAATGTATTACTTATTCTAGGAATTTCGGCTATGATTTTTCCTTTAGCGGTTAAAAAAGGTACTATTACTAAAGAAATTCCTTTAAATCTTCTGGCGGCTGTAGTATTATGGCTATTAGTTAATGATATGATGATTGATGGTCTTGGATTTTCATCATTAACTAGAATAGATGGTGCAATATTATTATTATTTTTTATAATTTTTATATATTATACTTTTGGTCTTTCTAGGACTGAGGGTGAAGGTGAGGATGTTACGGAGTATAAAAATTGGAAATCTATTTTAATGATTATAGGTGGTATGATTGGTCTGGCTTTGGGCGGTCAGTGGATAGTAGACGGTGCTATTAAGATAGCTGCTCAGCTTGGTATGAGTGAATCACTTATTGGTTTGACTGTAGTGGCTATCGGAACTTCACTTCCTGAATTAGCAGCCAGTGCAACCGCAGCCATGAAGCATAAGTCAGATATTGCGATTGGTAATATTATTGGATCAAATATTTTTAATATTTTTTGGATTTTAGGGCTTAGTTCGGTTATTCGACCACTTATTTTTTCACCGATGTTAAATTTTGACATTTATTTTATGGCCGTTACAACCGTTGTTTTATTTTTGTTTATGTTTTTAGGTAAAAAAAATATTTTACAGAGATGGCAAGGTGCTAGTATGATTGGTATTTATATAATTTATTTAGCTTATTTGATTAATAGAGGATAATTTTTTAGTATATTAAAAAACCACCCATTCGGCTGTCGCTCAGAGTGGTTTTTAGTTTAGAATTATTTAATATAATTTAAAGGATTTTTTCTTACCTTATTCACTCTAACTTCCATATGAAGATGAGGGCCAGTGGACCAACCAGTGTTACCAATTAAAGCAATGGTTTCACCACGGGATACGCTGTCGCCGGCGCTGACCAATAATTTAGAGGCATGAGCATATAATGTCTGAATGCCGTTACCATGATTTATAATAACATTATAACCATAACCTTTTGACCAGCCAGCCCGTTCTATTTTACCAGCTTCTGCGGCGTATATAGGATTACCAGTTTTATCACCAATATCTAGACCAGAGTGTCCCCAATGATAATATTGGGTAATTCTATGAGATAGGACTGGCCATAATAATTTAGTACCAGTATGTATATCTTGAGCGCTAGGTGGAGTAATACTTGGCGTGTTTACAGTTGGAGGCCTGTAGGATGATACTACTCTAGTAGGTCTAACACCATCAGGAATAAATAATAGATCGCCAATACTGATATCAGATGAATCAGCTAATTTATTTGCCTCTACAATTATTTTAGCATCAGCTTGATATTTTTTAGCAATAGCTAATATAGTATCACCAGATACAACTTCGTAATTAATACCAGAATCTTGTAGAATATTTAATTTTTGACCAGGACGGATAGTACTACTCCAAGTTAAATCATTTTCCCAAAGAATTGTATTAGCACTCACACCAAATTTTTGAGCTATAGCACCAATTACATCTCCGGATTGGACGATATATGCTACATTTTTTTTACGAGCTATTTCAATTGGCGCATCACTAGCTTTATTATCTTCTGGACTGAGTAAAACCAAACTTGCAGAGTCAGGTGAAACATCAGTTATGTCATCGTCACTAGCTGCAAAAGGAGTGACTACCACTAATTGTTGAACAGTGCCTTGATCTTCTAGATAATTAGCAACTTGTGCTTGGTTGGTAGCTGGACCGGTTTCTTCAATCAGTTCGCTCCATAATTCCTGTCCTTCAGAGCTGGGTTTTATAATACTGGATAATAAAGTACGGTTGGCATATTCATCAGTGCTATAGTTTTGGGCAAAAATATTGTTTGTAGTAACAGATATAATAATAATTACGATGATAGCACTTGGTAAATATTTTCTGATCAGTATTATGTAATTTATATTTTTAAAATTTAAATTCTTGAGTTTTATCTTGAATTTTAATATATATTTATATACAAATAATATACTAGGAAAAACTGTGTATTTACCTAACCAAAGTAAAGACATTCCAAAAAAATTACCTAATTTTAGGGATTTTTTATATAGAAAAACTAAGCTATCTGCTAAGCGGAGGGCTAGTTTATTTAGTATTTTTTTGATAAAAAGGCTAATATAGTTTACTTAATATTTAAGTATTTTTTATAACATAAATCATAACATACCAGAACATATTTTAACAGTCAAGGTCAAGGTTTTTGGTTTGATTTTTTGGCTAGCAAATGGTAAAATTTTACTACAAATTTGTAAAATAACTATGAAATATCAAGCTAATAAAATAGAAAAGAAGTGGCAAAAGTATTGGGAGGATAATAATACTTTTGAGGCCAAAGATTATGATAAGAGAGAGAAGTTTTATGGTTTGGTAGAATTTCCTTTTCCATCTGGAGAAGGTTTGCATACTGGGCATCTTAGGTCTTATACGGCCATGGATGTTATTTGTCGTAAAAAGAGAATGCAGGGTTTTAATGTTTTATTTCCAATGGGCATGGATGCTTTTGGTTTGCCAGCTGAAAATTATGCTATTAAGACTAATACTCATCCGCAAATTACTACTCGTAAAAATATAGATAATTTTGTTCGTCAGTTAAAAGGTACTGGCTTTGCTTTTGACTGGTCTCGATTTATAAGTACTACTGATCCAGAATATTATAAATGGACTCAGTGGATTTTTATTCAAATGTTTAAAAAAGGGCTAGCTTACAAATCTAGTGAGAATATTAATTGGTGCACTTCCTGTAAGATTGGTTTGGCTAATGAAGAAGTAGTGGCTGGCGCTTGTGAAAGATGCGGAGGAGAGGTAATCAAGAAAGAAAAAGAACAGTGGATGCTGAAAATTACAGATTATGCTGATCGTCTAATAGATGGATTAGATAATATTAATTTTTTAGAAACAATTAAAAAACAACAGAGCGATTGGATTGGTAAAAGTGAAGGCGCAGAGATACAGTTTAAAGTCAAAAGTCAAAAGTCAAAAGTTTCAGAAGAGCTAAAAGTTTTTACTACTCGACCAGACACTTTATTTGGAGCAACTTTCATGGTTATTGCTCCTGAACATCCGATACTTCGTAAATTAGAGTCAGATATAAAAAATATTAGCGAAATTAAAGAGTATATAGAAATAGCAACTAAAAAAACTGATATAGAACGAGCTAGTGAAGATAAGGCTAAAACAGGCATTGAATTAAAAGGGCTTAAAGCTATAAATCCAGTAAATAAAGAAGAGATTCCTATTTTTGTGGCTGATTATGTAATGATGGGTTATGGTACAGGGGTTATTATGGCTGTACCAGCTCATGATCAACGTGATTGGGAATTTGCTAAGAAATATAATATTGAGATTAGAGAGGTAATTAGTGGTGGAGATATATCACAGGCTGCTTATATTGAAGAAGGCTTAGCTATAAATTCAGAAAAATTTAATGGTCTAGAGACTGAAGAATTTAAAGAAAAAATAATAAAATATTTAGAAGATAAAAAATTAGGCAAAGCTACTGTAAATTATAAACTGCATGATTGGATTTTTTCTCGCCAAAGATATTGGGGTGAGCCAATTCCAATGATAAACTGTACTAAGTGTGGCTGGTTGCCAGTGCCAGAAGATGACTTGCCAGTAGAATTACCGCAAGTTGATGATTTCAGGCCAGGAGATGATGGAGAGTCACCGCTTACTAAAGCAACTGAATGGCTTAATACCACTTGTCCAAAATGTAAAGGTTCTGCCAAGCGCGAAACAGATGTAATGCCTAATTGGGCTGGCTCTAATTGGTATTTTATTCGTTATACTGATCCTAAAAATGATAAAGAGTTAGTAGATCGAAAAAAAGCAGATTATTGGTTGCCAGTTGATTGGTATAATGGTGGTATGGAACATAATACTTTACATCTTCTTTATTCCAGATTTGTTTATAAGTTTTTAGCTGATATTAATGTAGTGCCAAAACATAAAGATATAGGTGATGAACCATATTCCAAACGCACCGCTCAAGGGATGATACTTGGAGAAGGAGGTGTTAAGATGTCTAAATCTAAAGGCAATGTCATTAATCCAGATGGTTATTTAGATAAATATGGTGCCGATACAGTTAGGATTTATGAAATGTTCATGGGGCCTTTTGATCAATCTATTGCCTGGGATGACAAGGGTGTGAATGGAGTTTATCGTTTTTTAAATAAAGTTTGGGATTTACAAGATAAGGTAGTTGAAAAAGAAATAAGTAAAGAAGTACAAAATTTAATACATAAGAGTATTAAAAAAGTTGGCGAAGATATTGATAATATGCGATTTAATACGGCGGTATCTCAAATGATGATATTAGTTAATGCTTTAGATAAAGAGTCAGAAATTTCAAAAGAAGTTTTTGAGAGATTTGTATTAATATTAGCTCCGTTTGCTCCACACATGGCTGAAGAAATGTGGCAAGCTTTAGGTAATAAAAATAGTTTAGCTAGTTTTGCTTGGCCAGACTATGATAAGAATTTAGCTCAAGATGATAAGGTAATTATTGGTATTCAGGTAAATGGAAAAGTTCGTGATGATATTGAATTAGATTTTGATACTGAGCCATCTGAAAGTTTGCAAGCGGAAATTTTAGCTAGAGAAAAAGTGGTTAGAAATATAAAAGATAAAGAAGTGGTAAAATTTATTCATATTAGAAATAAAATAATTAGTATCGTCGTAAAGTAAATCCCTCCCCAACCCTCCCTTTGTCAAGGGAGGGAGCTTAAATCAAGTGGGAGGATAAATAAAATTAATAAACTAAGAAGCCCCCTTGACAAAGGGGGTTGGGGGATTTAAAAATAAAAGCCCATGCAATTTCATTTGGTAGAAGATTACAAAAAAATACATTTTTCACAAGGACTTTTGTCTTTATGGTCTGGTAAAATATTACTTGATTTCGGTCTTAATATTTTCGGTCTTTTTTTGCCAATTATTTTGTATCAGGCCTATGGTAATACAAATCTCTTGATTGCTTGGTTTATTTCTCATTCCCTAGGATATTTTTTACTAGCTCCTTTAGGAGGACAATTAATGAATAAAATAGGTATTCGCAAGAGTCTTTACATTGGAGTTTTGTTTAGAATCCCTTATTTTCTTGCTTTTTATCATTTTGCATCCAATCCAATACTTTTTGCCGTTATTGCATCTTTGTCATTGATTATTATTCGCAGTACTTTCTGGTTGCCATTCTTAACAGATAGTGCTAAGTTCTCTAGTCGAAAAAATAGAGGCAAACAATTTAGTGTTTTATTTTCTATATCATCACTGTTGGCTATTATAGCGCCAGTTTTAGCTGGATTTTTGATGAATAAATGGGGCTTTACATTAGTGACCATAGTATCAATGATAATTAGCATTGCTTCCATGGTACCATTTTTATTTTTACCTAAGACAAAAGAAACTCTGGCTTGGACTTATGGAGAAACTTTTAAATATTTTTTCCATCCTTTTAATAGACGGATGGTCGGAGCCTATATGGCAGATGGAGCAGTCGGTATAGTTAATGGAGTTTTCTGGCCTTTATTTTTGTTTTTTCTATTAGATGGAAAATATAATGCTATGGGCATGATTACAGGAGCTATACTTTTAGCAGGCTTAGTAATTCGTTTAATAGTTGGTAATTTTTTAGATAAATTTGAAAAATTAAAATTGGTTCGAATAGGCACAATTCTTAATTCTAGTGCTTGGTTAATTAAAACAATTGTAGTTTCTGCTCTGCATGTATTTTTGGCTTCCCTTTATCATACTATTGCCATTATAGTATTGCGTACCTCACTTGATACACTAGTTTATGAAAAAGCAGCCGACCGAGGACATTATATTGATGAATATACATTGATTAAAGAAATGGCTATTCATTTTGGTAAGATATTGATACTAGTGCTTATAGCGGGAATGTTATTTTTCTTTCCGCTTCAAGTTACTTTTATAATTGCAGCAGTGTTTACTTTATTTGTAAATCTACTTAAATAAAATATGGAAGAAATTATATTAACTAAAGATAATAAAGCTCAAGTTTTGCAAACAGCTCTTGAAGTTTTGAATAAAGGGGGAGTGATAGTTTATCCAACTGAAACTTCATATGGATTGGGTTGTGATTTTTATAACGAAGCAGCCGTAGCTAAAATTTATAAGATAAAGAATCGCGACAAGAAAAGCCCTTTATCGGTTATAGTGCCAGATATTATAGCGGCTAGTGCCTTGGTAGAATTTTCTGATAAGTCACGTCGTTTAGCTTTAGAGCATTGGCCAGGACCATTAACTTTGGTTTTGCCCTATAAATATTGTGAAATTCAACATCATTGTGATAATTATTTAGCTTTGAGAGTTTCTAGTCATCCAATAGCTGATGCTTTGGTTAATAATTTTGCTAAACCAATTGTAGCCACTTCAGCTAATATCTCAGATAATCCAGATTCTTATACTCCCGAAGATATTAAAAAACAATTTAAAGATTCAAAAATAAAACCAGATTTATTTATTAATGTTGGCGAACTTCCTGAACGTGCTAATTCTACCATTGTAAAATTTGCCGGAAATAAAGGAGAGATTCTTCGCCAAGGGGATATAAAAATAAAATTATGATGCATTTTATCAAAAGTTTTTTACCACATCACATGAAACGCCAAGTTAAGGAGTTGTTTATTTTTACTACTTTAATCAACTTAGCTTTAGCATTGGTGATGATTTTTGAGCCAATTTATCTTTATCAGATTGGCTATAGTCTAAACGATATAATGTTATTTTATTTAATTGTTTATGCTTTGTATTTTTTTATTATACCTTTAGGAGCGAAGTTTGCTCGTCGTTATGGCTATGAGATAGCTATGCTGATTGGCTCAATCTTTTTTATAATTTTCTATGTATCTTTATTTTTTATAGCTAAGTATCCAATTCTATTTTATATAACCCCGTTTATTTTTGCTGTTCAAAAAATGTTTTATTGGCCAGCTTACCATGCTAACTTTGCTAGATTTTCTGATCAAGAAGAAGAGGGTAAAGAAATTAGTGCTATGACAGTAGCCTCTTCTTTGGTATTTATTGTGGGACCAGTTTTAGCTGGTTTTATTATTTCTCAATGGGGCTACGGAATATTATTTACCTTGGCTTCTGTTATATTTTTAGCTTCAAATATTCCTACTCTTATTACCAAAGAGAATCTTAAACCAGGTAGTTTTTCTTATAAAACAGCCTATAAAGATTTATTTAGTAAAGAAAATCGCAAGAGCTTTTTAGCTTATATTGGTTTTGGAGAGGAATTGGTAGCAGTAATTGTTTGGCCCGTTTTTATTTCCATTGTTGTAACTAATATTTTTGATTTAGGTTTATTAATTACAGCCACCACTTTTATTACTACCTTAGCAGTCTTTTATATTGGTAAATTAACTGATTCTCAAAATAAGCGAAAGATTTTAGCGTTAGGTTCTTATGTTTATGCTTTAGGTTGGTTTTTTAGAGTATTTATATTTAATACCTTGGGGGTATTTTTTGTAGATACTTTATCTAGATTAGGTAAAAATATAATTTCAGTTCCTTTGATTGCTATTACTTATGAAAAGGCCAAAGACCAAGAAGCAAGTAAGAAGAGAGCTGTTATGAGTAGAATTTTATTTTTCGAAATGGGGCTTATTATTGGTAAAATTTTAGCCATTGTAGCTATTTATACGCTTACTCTTTTTATTGGGGATGAATCTTTAGCATTTAAAATAACTTTCATATTAGCTGGTTCAATGACTCTGCTTTATATGTTGCTCTAACCCCTCTGTCCTTCGGACATCTCCCCTTGACAGGGGAGAGAGGATTAACAAAGTAAGCCCCCTTGTCAAAGGGGGTTTGGGGGATTTTTTATGAATATAGACGAATTACAATTTTTATTAAAAAAATATCATCTGACACCAAATAAAATACGTGGTCAGAATTTTTTAGTATCTGATGAGGTCTTAGAAGATATTATTAGTAGTTCAAAAATTTCTAAGCAAGATTTAATTTTAGAAGTAGGTCCAGGCCTGGGAGCCTTAACGCAGAAATTAACAACCAATTCAAGGCAGGTAGTAGCTTTGGAAATTGATAAGAACCTTCAAGAGTTACTTAGTACATTAGCTAAACTTAATAAAAATTTAGAAATTATTTGGCAAGATATATTGTCTTTGACAGATGAACAATGGCAAGAACTTTTGAATAAATACCAAGCTAAAGATTATAAAATTGTAGCTAACATCCCATATTATTTAACTGGGAAATTTGTACGAAAATTTGTTTTAGCTAAGCAGAAACCTCTTAGTATGACCTTGATGGTTCAGAAAGAAGTGGCTGAGCGTATAATAAATAATAGAAAGCAGAGCCTATTATCGTTGTCAGTAGCTTTCTATGCTAAGAGTAAAGTAATTCGTATAGTCAATAGAGATAATTTTCATCCTCAGCCGAAAGTAGATTCAGCAATTTTGTATATTTATGACATTAAAGCTTGGGATTATGGAGTTGATGAAAGAAAAACTTGGCAAATTATCAAACGAGGTTTTGCTTTTAAGAGAAAAAAACTTTTCAACAATCTTTTAAGTGATTCAAGCATAGCTAAAGATAAATTGAAGAAAATATTTGATGATATAGGCTTAGATTCAAATATCAGAGCAGAAAAATTGAGTACTGATGACTGGTTAAATATAATAAAACATTTAGAGATTTAACCCCTCTGTCCTTCGACTTACTTCGTTCACTCAGGACATCTCCCCTTGACAGGGGAGAAAACCAAATAAAACTAGCTAAGAAAAAGTCCCCCTGTTAAGGGGGATTTAGGGTGTTAAAAGATTAGATAGTATTTTGGTTATTTTATAATTTTGTGTTATAATATACTCAAGTTAATAAAATTGATGATTGAGAAATTTGATAATAACAACGAGCTAGAATCACTAGATCAAGAGGATTTGACTAGTGATAATTATGCAGCTAATTTAGATAATAATCAGCAAATTTTGCATAAAGCTCCTAAAGCCCATAAACAGTTAAGGTTCTGGTTTTTTTTAATTTTAGTTGTTTTTGTAGTTTTACTAGTTTCATCACGTTTACGTGATAATATCTATGATCCTCTAAAATATGATGTGCCTGATTGGTTAGCTGAACAATTAAGTGAGGAAGAAGAAGCGGCTCAGACTATGGCTGATTTAAAAGAAAATGATACGGATCAGGATGGTTTAACTGATTATCAAGAAATGTATCAATATTACACTAGTATGTTTTTACCAGATACTGATAGTGATGGCTTTACTGATGCCGAAGAAGTTAATTTAGGACAAGATCCACTTTGTCCAATAGGGGAATCATGTAATTTGTTAAGATTGATTACTCCAAATACAAAATTAGCTAATATTATAGAGGACGTAACCCTTGATTCAAATTTAACACTTCAACAGGCGGCTGCGGCTGAGTTTAGAAAATTTTTAGCGGCCAATGGTATGCCTCAAGAAGATCTTGATGATTTAAGTGACGAGGATTTATTAACTATTTTTAGAATAGTAGAAGAAAGTAAGATTTTAGATGAGGGAAAATTTAATGCCAGTACTACGCCAGATCAAATTAGAGATTTTTTATTACTTATGCCTGGTGTAGATTATAATGAAATTAGTTCTATGACTGATGAAGAGCTAATGAAAGTTGCTGAGGATTTATTAGATAAATAATATCAAAATAGATAAATAATAATATATGATTAGTTACAAAAAATTTATTTTTAGTATTTGCTTGATAATTTTTATTTTGTCAGGGGTAGTTATCCCAGGAACAGCCGAAGCTTTTTCGCCAGGTGTGGTTGCAGTTAATAGTGGTAAATGGGTATGGGAACAAGTAGAGAAGGCCTATGATAAAGTTAACGGGCAACTATCGTCCGATTTAGCTTATAAAACAGTTGAGATGTTTATGAATAGTCTAGCCTATGATGTGGCTACTTATTTAGCTGAAGGTGGACCAGGTGGCGAGCCTTTATTCAAAACTGTGCCTATTGGAAAAAGCCTGGCAACTGCCAGAGATAAAGCTCTGGGAGAATTTTTAAGTGAATTAACTGAATTAGGTTTTGATGAATTAGGAATTGATCTTTGTAGCCCTTCTTTAGAATTAAAATTAACTCTTACTTTAGGTTTAATAGATACTGAAATGCCACCTAGGCCAAGTAATTGCGATTGGAGAAAATTGCAAAATAATTGGTCAAAATTTGGTGATAATGTACAAGCTGATATTATTAAATTTCAATTAGACCCTAGAAGAAGTGGTGAGACTAGCGCTATAGAATTTTTTAAAAACATAGTTAGTAAATCGGGTACAGATGTGGGAGCAGCCTTTGCAATAAGTGCAGAAGTAAATAGAAGAAAACTTGAAGCGGAAAAAGTTGAAGAAATAGAATATTCAGAGTGTCAGGGATATTTAGATACGGCTACAGTTGTTACAGCGTGGACACAAGTTACTTGCATGACTAATATGAATATGTCATTTGAGCAGTGGAATTCAGCTATTGAAGCTTCCAGGGTATCTATAGAGGAGAAGAAAAAAGAAGCTGATGGAAGGTTATCTACTATTATGAAAGCCGCTGGAAATAAATTTCTTGATACCTTTACTTCTAAACTAATGAAGAATTGGATTAAGAGAGGTATGTGGTCATTATTTGGTAGTGATGCTAATTCTACAGATTATAGAAATACTCTTCTTGATAGATTAAGAGGTGGGGCTAATATTTTCCAACCTCGTAATGCAGATATTTTTAAAGATTTTAAAACTATAAATATTGAAACTATTGAGTCATTTGATTATTTAGATATATTTGCTATTTGTCCCGATCAATTTAGACAGCCAGATAATTGTGTAATGAGTCCAGCGTTTTTACAAGCTATAAATAATAAATTAACAATTCAACAGGCTATTGAGCAGGGCATTATAGATGGTAATATGCTTTTGGTGCCTAAAGACGATCCAGTTAATAATAGTAGCAATAAATGCTATAGAGATAATCTTTGTTATACTAACTTAGTAAAATTAAGAAAAGCCAATATAATTCCAGTAGGCTGGGAATTAGCTGCGCTAAGAGCGCCAGTTTCTTTACAGCAAGCTATGGATTGTTTTGAAGATGGTGGAGACTGCATTTTTGGTATTGATGAGACTCGTAATGAGTTTATGGTTGAGGGAAATTTTCATAATCCATTTTATCATTTAGTAGATCCAGATTGGGTTTTGAAAGCTCCAACTATACGTTGTGAGGCTTATGCTTTTTCACCTGTATTAGAATCTCCAGACAGTAGTAATAGACAACGATACTGTGCTGATCCAAAAGTATGCCTACGGGAAGATTCAGACGGAAATTGTATAGAAGATCAATTTAATTATTGTACGCGTAGTGAAAATATTTGGAATTTTGAAGGTAAAATCTGTGAATCTGGCGAAATATACGCTGGATGCTTAACTTATTCTAATGATGATTTTGGTGTTAATTCATATTTAGAAAGTAGTTTAGAATATTGCAGTGCCGATCAAGCTGGTTGTCGTCGTCATTCTCAAGAGATTGATGCTTATGGTAATTGGGTTTTAGAAGATATTGAAGTTGATACTAATGATTTGTTTTTTAATAGACAAGCTAGTGAATGTAATGAGTCTAATGTGGGCTGTAATGAATATATTGCCATGGCCCCTGATACAGGCGCTAATTTAATACCAAATGGTGATTTTGAAATCTGGAGCACTGCTCCAGATGATTTGCCAGATAGCTTTAGTGGGTTGGCTAGTACTGTTTCAGGAGAAGGAGTTAATGACTCTAACGCCATTCTAGCTGCTTTTCGTCGGCCAGCAGGAGGAAGTCATATATCAGCTTGTCAACGGATTTCATCTTTAAGTCCACATACTAATTATACAGTATCTGTAGACGTTAAGTTGAATATGACTGATGAAGAGCGAGGTGATGCTCCTGCTCGCATTACTTTAGATAGTTGTAATGATGCCAATGGTAATCCAGGAAATATTTTTTCACCAGATGACTCTATGGAGATAAGTAATGATGATCCAAACGCACCGCCAGATGAGGCAAGTGCATATTTACAAATTGGTGATATAAGCGGAAATTATACTAAATTTTCAGGAACTTTTAATACTAATAATAGTGTAACATGCCATTCTATTTGTATTGGCTCTAATTATGGGAATGAGTTACCTCATTATTTTGATAATTTAAAATTAGAAATGGTAACTCAGCCGTCAGCTGTTTCCACATATACTGCTTATGGCGATGGAGCTCGTATATATATGAATGATGACACAATGATGTGTACAGCTGATGAAGTTGGTTGTCAGGGTTATATTCCAAATAATGGCGATCCAATGATTCCAGCTGTTATTGTTCAAGACGACCTATGTCCGGCAGAGTGTGTTGGTTATGAGACATTTACTGAGCAAGTAGATATTTTTGATATTATAGAAGGTGATAATTTAGTAGAATATTATAATTTTATACCTAATACTGCTCAAGAATGTCCAGCTCAGGAAATAGGTTGTGAAGAATTTACAAACCTCGATGTAGTGGCTGAAGGAGGCGAAGGTAGAGAATATTTCACATATTTGAGACAATGTGTTGAGGAAAGTGAAGGAACAGTGTTCTATACTTGGGAGGGTACTGATGTAGCTGGTTATCAAATTAAAACTTGGTATGCTTTAGAAAGTAATCTTGATGATGCGCCATGTACTAATATGGATCCAGCAGGCGGTGTTTGTCAGGATGATTCAGCTGCTGAAGATTCTAATGTAGCGGTTTGTGGAGCAGAGACTCCTGATAATCCAGTTGATGACCCAGTTAATGATCCAAATTGTAGAGTATTCTTTGATGAAGCTGGGGCTGAGCATTATAGATTCCAAGACAGAGTAATTTTTGCTACAGATAATTGTCATGATTATCGTCGAAGCTTAACAGGTCAAGTTTATAAAGCTGTGCCAGAGGAAAGTATTCATTGTCAGGAAACTAATAATAATTGTAGATCCTATTATGGTAATAATGCTAATAACATACGTGAAGTATTGGCAGATAATTTTGAAGATGGTACTTATGAGCTTTGGCAATCAATTGGAGATCCACTTGATATATCTAATGTATCTTTAAATGACAATGGCCATTCTTTGGAAGCACAGACAGGGCAGGCATTTATGCGCGATGTTAGAAATGTAAGTCTGCAAAATGATAAACAATATAAAATTTCTTGGTGGATGAGAAATAATGCTATATTAAATTCGTTTACTATGAGTCTGGCAGGGGCTGATGAAGATGACAATGTACTTGATGAGCTATTAATTGATCCAATCCTAGATAGTACTTGGCAAAATATTGAGCCAGGACGTTGGCATTATTATACAGCTTCTGTGCATATAGACGATTTAGATAATTTAGAGGCAGATTTAATAAATAAATTAGATATTCAAATAAATACAGACGCTACTTTAGATGATCAAAGTTTGTATATAGATAATTTTACCATCAAAGAAATAAGTAATAATTTTTCCGTAGTTAGAAATTCTTGGGATACACCACTAGCCTGTAATCAACCATATGATGGCTATCATTTGGGATGTCAATCATATGTGGATTTAAATGGGCAAGCATTTGACCTTAAATCTTTTGATCATTTATGTAGAGAAAATACAATTGGCTGTATGCCAGTTATAGCTACTCATAATTCTACTAATCCTTTTGAAGAAACTTTTAATGAAGGTGATTATTCTGAACTAACAGTCTTAGAAGATAATTTAGAATATTTAGTTCCTAATCCTAATAATTATTGTCCACAAGCTGCTAAAGGTTGTTCAGTTTTAGGTATTCCAGATAGGTTAGATGAAACACAATTTACTTCTGTTTATAAAATTAATGATCCAGATAAATATTCTTCAATAATGTGTGATTCAACTGGCTTAAATTGTGCGGAATATAATACGGCTAAAGGAGTCTTTTACCTAAAAGATCCAGGAGCTGAAACTTGTACTTACCAACAAAATGTTTTCATTGAAGGTAGTCGCTTGTCTGGTTGGTTTAAGACAGCTACCTTAGGCGATGAAATTCCATTGGGTTGTGCAGATACAGATGATAATTATGATACAGACGATGATGGGTATTATGATGTTAGAGAATTGGTATTAGCTAATGATTATTGTAGTGTTTCCGAATCAGATGTTAATCAATTATTCTATTTTACCAAAGATGACTGTGACGAGGCTAACGGATATTGGAATAATTTCTTAATGGCCGCTCAATGTCCAGCTAGTGAGAATCTTTGTACAGCTTTTAGAGATCCAGTCGATCCAGTGGCTTGTGATCCTAAAGGAATAAATTTTAGTTTTATAGATTTTGATGGTCATTGTAGAGATAATCCTACATTATATACCAATCAATCAACTTGTGAATCTGCCTATCCGGCTATACCAGGCGAGCCAAGTGCTTGGATTTCACCTAGTAAAGATGGTTATTGTAGTGACATAAATTATAATAATGCCAGAGATTGTAATAATAACGGGGAAACTTGGACAGCTTATTGTAAAAGTTATTATTACTATAATGATGAAAATATTGATGAAACTAGTTGTGATGGCGTAGTTGATAGGCAAGATGGTTGCGTATTATTTTATGAGGCTAATTCTTGGAATGGTGAACATAGTCAATCTACTGTCATTTATGATGCACAAGAAACTTACGAGGATATAGAAGCTTCTAATGCAAGCGCTAGTCCAATAGCTTGTAATCCAGATTTTGATCCAACTTGTAATTTAGACTCAAATAAACTAATAAAAGTAAGTAAAGATAGACAATGTGCTGAATGGTTAGCCTGTAAATCTTCTACTGCCTCTTTTGATGATAATACAAATGAATATAAGATTATTTGTGATGACTTAGATGCTTGTCTTGAATTTCAATATGACACAGATAGTAATACTACTAAATGTAAAAAGTGGGGTTCCTATGATGAAGATGTTGAAGCACTTACTTTTGAAAAATATCAATCTCGTGACACTGGCTTGAGAAGACATATGTCATGGAGTGATAAAGAATATACTGGATATTCTATACCAAATATGTTGGCAGTTAAGGATTTGCAAGTTTATAATTTTGGGACTACTACAGATAATCCAATTAGTCGCTTAACTTACGCTGTAACAGATAGTGTAGATATTACTATTGGAAATTATCACTCAAGTTGTGTAGATCCAGATGATTCATCAATTCCTCTAGTTGAAGAAACTTGTTCCACTGAAATAAATACAGATGGTGATTATACCTTTATAGGTGAATGTCATAATCGTATATGTTGGATAAATCCAAGGGTAAATGAAATTAGTACTTCTGCTTACGCTATAGAAGCTCGGGCTTATTCTGTAGCTGATGCACCTTTTCCAAGTGCTATTGATGGAGAGGATTTAGAGCGGTCGGTAAAATATACAGCGGCTAATATTTGTAGTATTGGTGAAAATTCTTGCGAAAGTTCATTTAAAAAAGTGACTTATGGCAATGGTCAAAAGACCTTATATTATCCAGAATCCTTACCAGACGGCGAGACAATACCACCAGGTATTTGTACTTCGGGGCAGATTTTAGAAGATGAAGAACCACATTCATGTGAATTTAATTATAATTGCGATACTAATGAGAGTGATGGTACTTCTAGGCGTGATGGTATGTGTTCTATTAAGACTGAAGAAATTATTTTTAGAAACTGGCCAGGTATTTGTTTAGAGTATGATACTAATAATCCAGTGGCTAGTGACGGAGAAAGTTCATACTATTGTAATCAATGGTATCCAGCTCAGAAAATTAAGGGAACAGCTAGTTTATATAATAATTATAGAGGAGCTGGTTATTTTGAACAAAATGGACGAGATGCCTTATTCTGTGCAGTAGCTGAGGCTTATATTACAGCAGAAGATAGGTACTATTGTGGTTATTTTAATGATAATGAATTTTATAATCAGTGCAATGTTTTACTTAAGGTACCAGCTGGATCTAGAGTTAATCTTGATAGTGCAGCTGAATGGCCTGCATTATTAGAGTCAGGGGCTTGGTTGGAAGCTGATAATAATGACCTGCATCCATCGCATCTGGATGTAGGTAGAGATATTATTATGCCTAGTGATAAATATACTAGATCTGATAACTTTAATGATATTTATCCCGTACAAGATAGTTTCATGGATATTATAAATGAAATGTTTGATGCTACTGATACCACAGAAGATATTCATCGTTTTTATTGGGATGAAGATGTTAGAGCTGATGGTCATGATAGTAGTAGTACTTTTGTGACTATTCCAGATGAAACTTATAGTTTCACAGAGGGACATTGTGAAACTTATGCCGATCCACTTGAATGTAATAACCCTGATAATGAGCATGAGGTTTATAGTCGTAAATGGAGGAGTGGGCAATGTGGTTTGCATAAGTGGCGCAACAGAGAAATATTTTGTAATCCTTTAGAGTCTAATTATTATGTAGATTTGAATAGTGGAGAAAATAATTCTGTCCCTTCCGCGCCAGTTTATGAGGGCGCTTGTGGAGAAAATTGTAAATTCACTAGTGCGGATGTACTTAACGAAAATCATGGGCGAGGTTGTTTGCAGGATGATACTTTATCTCTGGCCTATTCATCGGTTTTAGATGATTATACAGAGGCTTCTACCTTTGATGTGGAGGAGTGTTTAGCTACGGTGTCTACTTCGGAAGAAGAAGTCTTGTGCTCTTTTATAGCCTGTGTTGAATCATTAGAGCTTAATCAAGGCAATGATCATCTTTGCTCTCTTTATGATACTTGTTTAAGTGCTACATATTCTCAGTTTACTAATCTGTCACTGCTTTCTGAGCTGGTATATAATCAAATTATGAGTTGTTTTTCCGATGGTGGTACTGGCTATAATCCAAATAATCCTCCAGAATATGGCGACGGCATAGGGCCAGAAGTAGATATATATGATTTTGAGGAAGAGGAACAGTGTCTTACAGACAATCAAGCTGCTTTTACAGATCAGTTCACAAATCAAGTTGATTGGGCTGCTCTAGAATTGTTTTGTTCTCAATGTACATATGAAGACCCGGGAGATCATACTACTATTACCAATGGCACAGATTGTGACGGGGTAAATTCTTTAGATTGTTATCAACAATGTCGTATCATTACTCATTTAGATAGTGAGGGTCTACTATCAGCTGTACGTACTGATATTTGGTGGAGGAGTGCTGCTCCCCCAGCAGATTCTAGGGTTCGTACAGTTCCTTGGCAATCTTGGTATTGGAAGAGTCAAACAGATGGCTATATAATTTCTGATCCAGCAGCTGCTGACGATGATGAGGTCTTGTATGGTAGTATCCTTGGTTTATCTGATCCAGGAAATTTCTCTCATTTTGGTGCTGGCCTAGGCCGTTTCACTAATGATACTATTGTGGCTACTAGGGTGCCTTATTATAATGTTAGTAATAATATTACAGCGGCTACTTTCTTTAATTATATGAGTAGTCCGAACAGTGACTTGGCAGTTAATTTAAATACTGCTTTGTCAGAAATGCAAGATTTATTCTTTAGAGTTTATAATTTGCAATGGATAGCAGAAGATAGTGCATATCAGCTCTATGGAGATGAAGCAACAAATTTAGGAGGTGGAAATGGTACTAATCCGTTTGCTGGTCCAGAATATAGCCCGAGAATTTTAGCAACTTGTGGAGATGCTCTTTGTGAGACTAGAGACAATGAAGGTAATGTAACGGCAGTGGCCGAGGGCATAACTATTAATGGAGTTAATGGCGGAAATTTACAAGGCCTTAATTCTTCATTATTTGTTAACGTTAAATTTTTCTATCATGCTCATCCAGATCACATGCCAGTTTATAGCGTGGATGTTGATTGGGGCGATACTCCAGGAAATAATTTCTCTTTTACGCCTGGTAAATATAAAAATTCTTTACCAGCAAAATGGTGTAATCCTATATTACTTGCACCAGGAGATGTTAGTCCACATACAACAGACAGTGAACCGCAGTTCATGGGATTTGCGGGAACTGAAGACGCTTGTCAAGATGGTTACAAAATTTTCTACCATGATTATATGTATGATGACACGGGAGCTTATGCTTGTAACGGTGCTTTTGGCACACCTGCTAAACCAAATATAGCAAACGCTTCATGTTATCAACCTCGTGTCAGAGTAACTGATAATTGGATGGTGGAAACATTAATGCCATTTGATGGTTGGATAGTGGTCCATGATGGTTAATATTTTCAATAAATCAATATATAAATATGCAAATTAAAAGTTATCACTTAAAATTAAAATGGCTTTACTTAGTAAGTATCTTTACTATAAGTTTGGGTTTTCCTCTTAGGGCCTTTGCAGGTGTTACGGATTTTCTAAGATTAATGGCTCAATTTATTTGGGGATATTGGATTATACCATTAACTTGGCTTCTACAGCTGGAGCTGGAGTTACTTAGATTTGTCGCTAGCTATAATAATTTTACAAGTGAAGGAGGAGTAATTACTGGTTGGATAGCTCTTAGGGATTTATCCAACATGTTTTTTATAATAATTCTTTTGGTAATTGCTTTTGCTACAATACTTAGAATTTCCAGTTATGGTTATCAGCAGTTGTTAAAAAAGACAATTATTGTTGCTATATTAATTAATTTTTCTAAAACAATTGTTGGATTTTTGATAGACATTGTACAAGTAGTAATGCTTACATTTATTGCCGCTGTTGATAATGTTATGGCTGGTGGAGTGGTAATAGCCCTTGGTTTGCAAGGTATAATGACTATAGCTAAAAATGCAGTTGGAGCAGACTTGGCGGGACCAAAGTTAGATGATTATATTGTAGCTCTCGTAATGTCATCTATATTTATACAGATTTTAGTTGTAGTCATAGGAGTGATGGTTATGATGTTGATTATGAGAATTGTAGCTCTTTGGGTAGCAATTATCTTAGCTCCCTTAGCTTTTATATCTAGTATATTTCCTGCTACAAAATCTTTTTATTCAAAATGGACTAAAGAATTCGGAGCTAATTTAGTAAGTGGTCCAATGTTAGCTTTTTTCTTGTGGCTGACTCTTACTATTGTTGGTAATGGAGATGCCTATAAAAGTTTTACTGATGGTGAAGATATTGCAGGTAGTGGAGCTACAGAATTTTTAGGAACTAGCAATATGGTAAATTATATAGTAGCCATTGCTTTACTGTTGACTGGTATTAAGCAGGCAGCTGCTTCAGGTGCTGCAGGTGCTAATTTTGCTAGCAAAGGTATGAGTATGATTCAGGATAGGGCTAGTAAAATGGCTCGGCGTTATCCAGGTGCTGCTTTTACAAGAGCAAAGGCGGGAATTGCCAGAGGTTTGATTAGGAGCGAAGATGGTTCAGCTAAGTCTTTGACAAAGGGTATGGGTATGCTTGCTCAAAGCAAATTTGGTAAAAGTATAAAGCTAGATAAACTAGCTAGTGGAGTAACTACCGGAGCTACTCGATTTGATGCCAAAGCCGATGAATTAAAAAGTACTGATAGCAGATGGAAACAATACGCCGGTAAAACTATGAGTGGTGTTAGAAGTGCCAAATGGAATCGAATACCAGGGTATGGAGGTGCATTTCAAAGAGAAGCACAGAAAAGTATGGGCGAAGCTCCGGCCAAGGAAGCTGAATTTGATAGTGAGGATACAAAAAATGTATTAGATCAACATAAGTCAAGTTTTCATGAGTCTAAAAAGACTCTGACAGGAAATAGATTCCAGAAGTGGTGGTCTAAGGCAACATCTTTAGGGGGAGCAGGGTCTCAAGATGCAGCTTATTGGCAGAATGAACTTAAAGAGGGTAGAATGGATACTTCTGAAAAAGCGCAAGCTGGTGTTCAAGCTGCTAAGGGAGTGCATAATCAAGGATTAGCTGATGACATACATAATCATAATCCAGGTGTTTATGACAGTGAAAAAGAAATAAATAGAGATATTGAAAGAAAGAGTTATAAGGGTATAATGTCGGGGTGGTCAGCAGAATCAGCTAATGGTCATAATGCAGAATTATTTTTAAATACTCTGCGTAAACATAAAGATTATAAAAATGGGGATGTGGGTAGAGCTGTTAATAACCTTGAGTCACAATCTAGAATAGCGTGGGGAGAAGTTTTAAAGGAAAGTACAGAAAATGTAATTCAAGATACAGACCATAAAGGTGATGGTTCAATGCTTAGAAGAGACGAGGCAGGCGAGTTAATTCATGGTAATAATGGTGAATTAGAAATGAACAATGAATTAATGCAAGGTCTTATGGCAGATATAGTGAATGTTTATCCTGGTGGTGCTGATGAAATTGCGCAGATGATTGTAGCTAAAATTAATAAGGAATTGCAAGAAATTAAGATTCCAGACGGAGCTATTACTAGCTTAACAAAAGTAAAAGGAGAAACAGACGATGAATTTAAAGGCAGAGAAGATAGCTGGAAAGAATCTATTAGGCGGCATGCTTTAGATGAAGATCATGAAGATTATATAGATGAGAATACACATAATGATAATAAGAGAATAGCAAGTAGGTATTTTACATCTGACGAATTAGAAGGCCAAAGAGCCAAAATTGAAGCTGAGAGGGAGGATATGAATAATGAAGAAGAGAGTGATAGGCTTTTGAGTATGGTTAATGGTCATTCTATGATGACAATAAAAACTGAAGCTGCCGATTTAGAAAGAGCTGCCCAGCATCAACTTGATAAAGCAGGTAATCTTGAGCCTAGGCAGCCAGTTTTAGATACTGTAGCAGAGCCAGAAGAAGCAGATATAATTACTAGGGCTAAGAAATTAGTAGCTGCGGAACCGGAATCTAAGTCTAAGATTGTTGGTGCCGACGGGCAGAAAATAAAAAGCGAGGAGTCTACAGAAGACAGAATAGAAGGTAAAAAAGCTCAAGCTAGAGATGAATTAATGGAAGAGGGACGAGTTGAGGCTGCAGATAAGCACGCTGAAGCTGAAGAAAAATATGAAGTTGATAAAGAGGCTTATAAGGCAGATATAGACAATCTTGTGAAGGAGATGGAAGAAGCTATAAAGGGTGTAAATAATAATAGTACAGCAAAGGAATTAGATGATTTAGATAAGCTGCAAGGTACTACTACAGATCCAAAAAAATTAGAACAATTAACGAAGCGAACAAATTATTTATTACATTTACAAAATATAAGACGTAGAAAAATCTTAAATTCAGAAGTTTCTCATAATGATAATCATGCCTCTAGAGCATCATTAAAAGATGCTACCGATGGATCAGATTATTCAAGGATATTTGAAGCTGATATTGGTAAGGATGGAATAAGACATTTAGTTCAAGAGTTAGCTAGAGTAGGTGATCAAAATCAGCAAAAACAATTTCTTAAAACAGCAAATCCTGAACAGCTTCAACTTTTTGCAGATGCAGTAGTAAGTAGTGGACAAAAATTAGCTAAGCCAGTAACAGATAGTTTAACTGCAAATAATAAATTAAGAGTGTACAGAGAAATTTATGTTTCAACTGCAATGGAAACTGGCACATCAGAACGTAAGGCTCGAAGGGAAGCTGCTGATAAGGGCTTGAATGAATTACGGCATGGGGCTTAAATATAATTAATTTACTTTATAAATGAAACTAATACAATTAAATGCATTGCCTGAAGAAGTGCAAGATTTTATTTGGGGTATTATGTCAGATTTTAATTATACTTTATTTAATGATCCATCTTTAAATTTTACACAATTTGAATTTATCAATACTTTACAGGATGACATTATTCTTAAAAAAAAGAATATTTTGGATCTGCCAAAAGAATTAGAAAAAATGCCGGGTAAATTTCAAGGAGATTTTAGAGAATTAGCTCTTAAAATAGCCATAGAAATATTTTGGCCATTGCAAGATTATTTAGGAGGCGTAGATAGGTTGATTCTACGTTTAGGAGGTAAAGTTCCCAAATTAGTTCCTCTAAAGAAAAAGGCTTCAAAAAATAAAGATTTTTTAGGAGATACTTTTCAAGGCAAAGTAAAAGATTTAATTAGCCAACACAAAGAATTTAAAGGCTTACAACTAACACCTGACAAAATATTTAATAAAAAAGGTAGTCTAATTAATCCAAGTGTACAGAATTGGATTGACGATTATATTCATTTTTTAGGCGCGGGTAAACATAGTTCTTTGGAAAGAGCTAAATATATTTCTAAAAGTCCGAATTCTTTAAAATTAGATGATAAATATAAAGATAGCTTACGTTTTTTATTATTATCTTATGATCAAGGAGTTGAGCTTTATTTTGATAAATCTGAGAAATTGTTAGTTATCAAAGATCAGCCTGCTAGAAAGTTGCTAAATAAAGAAATTAAAGATGATAAACTTGGCTTTGATAATATTTTAATAGATTTTAAAAAAGATCTAAGGAGTTTGCAAGAGGGATTATTTCCTAGTGATATTATAATGTCTGAAGCCGAGGGAGATATAAATAAAGTTCGTGATATATTGTGGCAGTCAATCGGCATGGGAGACAAGGATAAGGTCATGGGTTGTTTAGCTTTATTAATATCTAGAAAGTCTTTTGATTCTATGATTAAAAAGGATAGTAGATTTAAAAGTATTTTAAAGCGATTTATAGGTATAAAATATGGACAAGGCATGGAAGTATCTTGGGATGAGAATATGGACCAGCTGATAAGCAGGCGATTTTTTTTAGAGATGCTTTTAGTAGATAAATTAGCCTTAGATGAAAAATCACTTTTTGTAACTATTTTTTATATGACAAATATAATACCAGATTCAGGTCAGCTTATATATTTTGACAAGCAAGATCAAAAATTTAAATGGCGAGCTATACAAGTCACAGGTAATAAATTTGCTTGGGTAGATAGCTTATAAAATCCCTCCTAACCTCCCTTTGACAAGGGAGGAATATAGTCTAAACAAAAAAGTCCCCCTGGACGCCGAAGGTGGTGGGGATTTAGGGGGTTAGGCTATTTTTTGTTTTGCCAAACTGTGATTTGTCGTTTTACTTTTTGTCCTGGGCGATTATAAATTATGTCTTTATCTAATTTATATTCAAAACCAAGTTGGGAGATAATTTTTTTATCTAAGGTATAAATATCTTGGCCAGCTATATTAAATACTGGAAATACAAATACTATCATAGCCTTGGGTGATAATATTTTTTTGAATTTTTCAAAAGCTAGCGTATATAATATTTGAAGTTCGTCTTTTATTTTATTTATATCAGAAGTTTTATTTAGACGAGCAATTAGACGAGCATCACCCATAAATGGCTCAGTTACAATTGTATTTATAGAATTAGCATCTAATTTTTTATCAATATTTTTAATATCAGACTCTAATATTTTCAGATTAGCTTTAGCCTTAAAATTTTCTAGTAGCCAGTTTAAGTTTTCTGTAGTTTCTGTAACAGACCTAGGATTGATATCACTACCATATATATTTTGATAACCCAAGAGTATAGCTTCTTGAAGTACTGTACCAGAACCACAGAAAGGATCTAATAAATTTTTGTTTTTATTTTCTCCAGCCTCTCCGCTTTGGTCAAGACCTTCGGCTAGATTAACCATCATCTGAGCTACCTTGGGAGGTAGCATGCCGCTTTTATCATCACGATGAGGACGTTTCATATCACGCCAACCATAGCGTACAAAATCTTGGACAGCCTCTGTCAAAGCTAGCATGTATTTATTTTCATGTTTTATAATCAATAGCTCGTTACCAATTAATTTATTTTTTGAAACTACAACAGAAGAGAGGATGGCATCTTGACTAGTTACTAGACGGCTTTTATATTTATTTTCTTTTAGTAATTTTTTCAATTCAAAGGCTATTTTTTGAATAGATTTATCATTACTATCATTGTATAAACTAAAGCCAAAATTATTTTTTTTGTCTGGTTTAAGATTTTTCTCTAAAATATCATACCACAGAAAAACATCTAGATTACTAAGCTTATCTAGGCTTTGATTATAGCGAGCAATTTTAATTGTACCGCCTAAAATATTGATTAAATCCTTTGATTCTTTGTTGGTGTTGGCTAGTACAAAATCAGGGCCAATAAGCTCTATTTGGTCGTTTTTGGAGCTTAAAACAGCCTTTAATTCTTCTTTGGCTAGGTCAGGAGACTGACCCAACATAAATAGGTATTTATTCATAGGTATATGATAGTTTAAATAGTTATTTTACGCAATGTATAGACCTTGACTCAGGCCTCTTATTATGGTAAATTGCGTTCAGTTAATATATCTTAATTAACCACGCCCCTGTATTAACTGTAAGGGGCCCTTAGTATTTAAAGCTAAGGTAATTAGATAGAAAAATGAAATACGAACTATCTTTTATTATTAGTCCAATTATCGCTGAGACAGATCATCCATCTGTTAATCAAGAGGTTTTGGACTATCTCAAAGGCATCGATGCTAAAATAACTCGAGAGCCTTATTTTATGGGCCGTAGAAAATTGGCCTACCCAATAGCCAAGCAAAAGCATGGTTTTTATGTTTGTTTGGAATTTGAATCAGAGTCCAGCGCTAGTCTAAAAGAATTGGATACCAAATTGAAGCACAATAATAGTTTGCTTCGTTATTTGATAATCAAATTAGAAGGAGAGGCTGATAATGTGGCTGTTGATTTTTCTAAGATGGAGGAAAAAGAAAAAGCTAGAGGTAGAGGTAGAGAAACTAAAAAAGTAAAAGTTTCAGTTTCAAAAGCCGCACCTAAGAAAGAAGCTCCAAAAGTTGAAGTTAAGGCTAAGATAAAATTAGAAGACATTGATAAAAAATTAGACGAAATTTTGGAAACACCAAAACTTGATTAATATTTTAAACGTAATTATATGAATCTAAACAAAGCAATGGTCATTGGTAATGTAGTACGCGATCCTGAAATGCGCACTACCCCCACTGGTCACAACGTTACTTCTTATTCAATAGCTACTAATAGAGTTTGGAATGACACTAATGGTCAAAAACAAGAAAGAGCTGAATTTCATAATATTGTAGCTTGGCGTAGATTGGCTGAGATTAGTAACCAGTATCTTAAAAAAGGTTCAAAGGTTTATATTGAAGGTAGACTTCAAACTAGATCTTGGGATGATCCAAATGGCGTAAAGAAATATCGTACTGAAATAATCGCTGAAAACATGATTATGTTAGATAGGGCAGGTAGTGCTCCATCAGGCGGAGATTTTAATACTGAACAACCATCAATGGATAAAACTCCAGTAGTGGATGTTAATCAAACTAGTACTCCAAAGCCGAGCTCAGATAGCTCAGAAGAGGAAATTAGTATTGAGGATATTCCATTTTAAAGACTAAATAAAACTAAATTTTTATGCATACAAAACAAAGCAACAAATACTGTCATTTTTGTGTAAATAATATGACCGATATTGATTACAAAAATTGGCAACAATTAAAACGCTTTACATCTTCCTATGGTAAAATTGTACCAAAAAGAAGAAGTGGTGCTTGTTCAAAGCATCAAAGAAAATTAGCTCAAGCTATTAAAAGAGCTCGTTTCATGGCTTTACTTCCTTACGTATCAAAATAAAGATATGCTAGGACTTAACGATCTAAAGCTAGGCAGAGTAATTTCTATTAATGACGAACCCTATCAAGTAGTCTGGAATCAACACATTAAAGTGGCCAGAGGAGGGGCAGTCATGAAAACCAAACTAAAAAATCTTATATCTGGCAGTACTTTAGAAAAAAGTTTTAATGGCTCTGACAATATAGCTGAAGCAGATATTACTCGTCGCAAAGCAAACTTTCTTTATCAACAAGAAGATGGATTTCATTTTATGGATAACGAAAGTTTTGAACAATTTCAATTTTCTAAAGATGATTTAGGAGATTTAGTAAAATATCTTATTGATGGGCAAGAAGTAGATGTATTAGTTTTTAATGATAGTCCAGTTTCTATTGCTTTACCAACTAAGATTACTTTAGAAGTTAAATCAGCTCCAGATGGAGTAAAGGGTAATAGCTCTGGCGCTGTTACTAAGACAGTAGTATTAGAAAATGAATTAGAGATTAGGACTCCTTTATTTATTAAGTCAGGTGACAAGGTAATTGTAAACACAGAGACAGGTGAATATGTAGAAAGAGTCTAGTTTATCAAATATTTTTTCAAAACAACCTCGGAGGTTATTTAACCTCCGAGGTTGTTTTATTTATTGGCTATAACATATAAATATGTTATAATATAGTAAATAAAAATAAATATATATACAATAATTCATGGATTCTTCAAATAATAAAGTAGTTGATATTTTAAATAGCGATAATTGGTCAGATGCCCTTTTAATTAAAGATGAAAGGGGTAATTTAAGACCCTTAAAAGCTAAAAAAGATGAAAAAAATGGTGTTTTATTAAGTAAAAAAGATTTATTTGTTTCAGAAGGTAGTTTAGCACCGAAAGATGATAATTTTATTCCTATACAAAACATTGGGGGCAATTCTCAAGATAAATCAGAATTAATATTTCATCCAGATGATAAAGAAGAGGCTGATTTTATTGCTCAAAACATGCAGCAAGATAATAGTAAAAAATACAGTGTAGAAAAAATAGTGGATCGGATTATAGATAAGCAAAAACTTGATTTTGATAGCAAAAATAAAAAAATATTTACAAATATTCTATATAACTTTTTTAGAAATAGAAAAAGTGCTGTAATTACCAGAGAGCTTTTAACAAATAGTGTTTTAATAAAAAATAAAAAGCTTTCACTTAAAATTGTTGACATTATTGTATCTGTTATTAAAAGTATTAAAAATAAAATTGATGCGGCAGGGGGTTTAGTCGTTAATGATGTAGAATTAAAAGCTGAAGTTAAAAAAGACAATTTAAAAAAGGTGGAGCATGATGTTTTGGATAAAATTGATAAAAAAGACGTGTTATCTGACGTGTCCACCGAAACTTCAGTGAAGGTGGAAACTTCAGTGAAGGATGAAACAGGGTCTATATCAGCCCAAGATGAGATTAAAAATGCTCTTGGTGAATTATCGACAATCAAACCTAATTTAAAAGTACCTGTAAAAGAAAAAACAAGTAAAGCACCAGTAGTTAAAGAAGTTAAACCAGAGCCAGTTTTAAAGAAGCAAGAAAAATCTAAATCAGCTAAGGGATTTTCAATTCCATTAACTAGTGAAAATATTTCAACTAAAAAACCAGAAATAAAATTTAAACCAGCCGAAGGTCTCGAGCAGAGTCGAGAGAAAACATCATTACCTAAAGTATTAAGGCCAAATATAAAACAGGAACCAAAAAAAGCTATTAGTGATGTTGTTACTCCAGTTAAGCCAGAAACAACTCCAATAATGCCTAAAAGTGTCTTAACTGGCCCAGTTCAAGAGTTACAGTCTTTTGATTTAGTAGTTTGGCGTCGTTTAGGTAATACGGCCAATGAAAGAACTCAAAAGATTTTGGACAAAATTAATTTACTACAAGAAGAATCATATACCAAAAAGGCGCAGGGTATTACTGCTTGGCGTGATAGTAAAGTTTATAAATTATATTTGCAATTAGGTGCAGAAAGTATGATAGCGGGTAAGGAAGTGGCAGAATTTATAACTGATTATGAAAATAAAAATGAAAATACACTTAGTATAGAAGAATTTTCTGCCATATCTGACTTAAATAAACAATTAAGGTTTTAATTTATGCCAGAAAGATTTATAGTGCCACAATTTATAGATATAGAGGATAGAATTTGGGGACCAATTACTGTTCGGCAATTTATTATAATATTAGTCGGTTTTTTAGCTGCGTTTATTGCCTATAAAACATCAGATTTTGCTTTATTTATTTTTTTAGCAGTGCTTATCGCTTTGTTAGTTGGCATTTTTGGTTTTTATAAAATAAATGGAGCGTCATTCCATATATTTGCCCTTAATTTTATTGAGACAACTTTTAAGAAGCCATCTTTGCGGGTTTGGCATAAACAACATATTAGAACTGAAGAATTTAAATCGAAAGATGAAGGTTTAGAAAAAGATGTATTTGTTACTCCAAAAAAATTAATTTCAAGTAGAAAATTAGCTGAACTTTCTTTAGTAATAGACACAGGCGGAATTTACAAAGGAGAGCAAAAAGCTAATCAGGAAAATAATGTTAGTTTTTCTGAAAAAAATATTTAATATAATAATCTGTGAGTTTTTGTCATCTCGAGCGTAGTCGAGAGATCTAGATTTCTCCACTTTGGTCGAAATGACAAATATAAAATATTATGAAAAATAAAAAATTAGCTGGCGACAGACCATCAACATCAACCCAAAAATATTTAGATATTGCAGAAATTAGAGATGATTTGGTTATTTTAAATGACGGCACAGTCAGAGGGGTGCTTTTGGTAGCGTCAATAAATTTTGATCTTAAGTCAGAAGATGAACAAAGAGCTACTATTAGTAATTATGTTAATTTTTTAAATACTTTAGATTATCCGCTACAGATAATAATTCAGTCTCGTCCTTTGAATATTGATGATTATATGGACAGACTAAAAAAAATGGAAAGAGAACAAACTAATGAATTACTTCGTATGCAGACAGCTGATTATCGAGGTTTTGTTCAAGAGCTACTTACTTTAGAACAAATTATGAGTAAGAAATTTTATGTAGTAGTGCCTTATAGTCCTCTTAATGTTAAAAAAAGGAGTTTTAAATCTAGGCTGGCTACAGTTTTTTCTTCAGCTAAAGTAGTTAGTTTAAGTCGTAAACGTTTTGAAGAATTTAGTGGACAATTAGAAAAACGATGTGGCTTTATTGCTTCTGGCTTGGGTAGCTTAGGATTGCGCAGTCAACGTTTAAGTACTCAGGCTTTAATTGAACTTTATTATAATAGTTATAATCCAGATTTATTTCAAAAGCAACCGATGGACGATATAAATAAATTAACCATTGAAACATAATGTTTGGTTTTAATAAAATAAAACAAGCTCAGAAAGAAGTTAAGGTAGATAAAGAGTTAGAGAAATTGTCAGTTAATACAAAAGCTCAAGTATCTCCTAAAGAAAATATTGCTCGGGACAAGCAATTAATTGAAGCTGAAAAAGTTTTTAGAGAAGGCGTGGTGTCTGTTAGAGATATTATTGCCCCCGCAGCTTTAAAAGTAGATCCACATTATTTGCGGCTTAATAATTTATATGTCCGGACTTTATTTGTAATGACTTATCCGCGTTATGTAACTATTGGTTGGTTTGCTCCAATTATCAATGAAAGTCTTACACTGGATATTTCCATGTTTTTCTATCCTTTGGATATTAAGATGGTACTTAAGCAATTAAAAAATAAGGTTGGTACTATGGAGGCTCAGATTATGTCTGATCATGAAAAAGGAGCGCCTCGTGATCCTATTACTGAAACAGCTTTACAAGATATTGAAGCTCTTCGTGATGGATTGACTCAGGGTACAGAGAAATTCTTTCAATTTGCCTTATACGTTACTATTTATTCAAAAGACAAAGATGAGTTAGATTTAGCTACTGATAGAGTAGAAAATTTATTAGGAATGCAATTAATTTATTCTCGTAGAGCTCTTTTTCAAGCTGAGCAAGGATTTAATTCAACTTTAGCTCTAGGAAACGATGAATTGTCTATTGCTACTAATATGAATAGCTCTCCAATTGCTTCCTCCTTTCCTTTTGTATCTTCTGAGCTGACATCAGACGACGGAATATTATATGGCATAAATAGACATAATAATAGTTTAATATTATTTGATAGATTTTCTTTGCAAAATGCTAATATGGTTGTTTTTGCTACTTCGGGTGCCGGTAAATCTTACGCAATTAAATTAGAGGTTTTGCGTTCAATGATGCTTGGTACAGATGTGATTATTATTGATCCAGAAAATGAATATCAACATCTTTCTGAGGCTGTGGGCGGTACTTATATAAATGTGTCTTTAAATTCTGAAAGTAAAATGAACCCTTTTGATTTGCCAAAAGGTATTAGTGGTGATAGTAAGCCGGAGGACATTTTAAGAAGTGCTGTCATTACATTAAAAGGCTTAATTAGATTGATGATTGGTGATGTTACCAATTTGGAAGATTCTTTACTTGATAGAGCAATTTTAGAAACTTATGCTAAGAAAGATATTACTGCAGCTAGCGATTTAGCTAATATAGACCCTCCTATTATGTCTGACTTAGAAGAGGTATTGCTTAGTATGGAAGGTGGAGAGGATATGGCCTTAAGAATTAAAAAATATACAGAGGGTACTTTTTCAGGATTATTCAATAGCCCCACTAATATAACAGTAGATAATCAATTAATAGTATTTTGTATTAGAGATTTAGAGGAGGAGCTTCGTCCGATAGCCATGTACATGATTATGAATTATATTTGGAATATTATCAGAAGCGAACTTAAACGTAGGATGTTAGTAGTAGATGAAGCTTGGATTATGATGAGACATGAAGACAGTTCTAAATTTATGTATGCTTTAATTAAACGTTGTCGTAAATATTATTTAGGAATCACTACTATTACTCAAGATGTTAATGATTTTTTAACTTCTACCTATGGAAATGCCATTGTGACTAATTGTGCTTTGCAATTATTAATGAAGCAAACACCGGCGGCAGTTGATTTGGTGCAGAAGACATTTATGTTAACAGAGGGGGAGAAATATTTATTACTAGAAGCTGGTTTAGGCGAAGGTATATTTTTTGCTGGAGCTAAACATGCTGCTATAAAAGTACAAGCTTCTTATGGTGAGCATCAAATTATTACTTCTGATCCAAGTCAATTACTTGAAATTGAAGAAGCTAAAAAAGAATTTGAAGAGCAAATAATAGCTGATGCAGAAAAAAATCCTAATGAAGAACAAATTAAATAATCTAAAGTTTACTAATATTTTAAAGAGTAAATAATATGGATAAAGACAAGGTGAATGGCGCAGCCAGAGAGGGTGGTCTGGGCTACAAAAGAAAAAAAATCCTATGGATAGTAGTAATTATTATTTTACTTCTAGCTCTCTTGTTGTGGGTAATTAGAACTAGTAATGATAATTCTCAAATAGATGGACAGTTAGATAAAGAGCCACCAGTATTTACTCCTCCTAGCGCTCAAATAGAATATGAGGACGTAGAAGTACCAGAAGCAAGTCCTACTGAATTTTCAGCTATTAATTTGGCAAAAAATTATGTAGCTAGATTTGGTTCTTGGTCTACTGATAATCAGGGCAATAATTTAAATGAGCTGTTACCGCTTAGTACAAGTAGAATGCAGGACTATCTTAGAAATATAGAGTTAGATTTTGAGGCAGAGAAGTTTAAGGGTATTACAACTAAAAGTTTAACTGCTAATGTAGTGAGTATGACTGATAATCAGGCAGAAATTTTAATTGGTACTCAAAAAATTGAAACAAATGATAAATTGGAACAAAAAATTTATTATCAAGATGCAAGTGTAAAATTAGTTAAATCAGCTGATAAATGGTTGGTTGATGAATTTTATTGGAAAGAATAATTTTTATGGATATAGTTAGTGTAAAAAAAAGAATAAAAAAAGACAGGGCTATTTTAGATGCCTCTGTTGACGAAGGAATGGCGGGGAGTACCATAAAAGACAATTTTGAGATTCTAGTGAAGTCATTAAGTCAAAAATTAGTGTTAGACTTGCAGGCTATTGAAAAAAGTCAAAAAAATTTATCTAAAGAAGAAATATTAAATATGCAAAATATAGAAGTACAAAAATTTAAAATTAAAATAGCTGATATTGCTCATATTATAGATAATAAGCTTAAAGATTAGCTATGACTCCACTACTTGCTAATATACCAGTTGGCTTTATTGCAAATACTGTTGCTAAAAAAATGGGTATGACTCAAGGCATACCAGGAGTGAGTAATACCTTGTTACTAGCTCATGTTGCTCAGCATGCACAGGATATCCAAGCTGCGGCTGACCATTCAATGCCTTATATGAAGGCAGCAGCTGGTATAGCTGGGGATAGAGTACGACAAAAAGCAGGAAATATAAGAAGTAGGTTACAAGGGCGTTCTTCGGATGATGAAACAGGTCAAAATAATGATCCAGCGCAATCAGAGCGCAATCAGAGTGGTGGTGCTGACGAACAAGGACGCAGAAGACAGTCTATCAATAAACTTGGGGGTAAGGCTATTGGAAGATTAGGACCTCAGGTGGGTTTAGATAATTTACAAAAAAAACTTAGTCAAGAAAGTGATCAAGAGGATGATAGTGGGATTAAAGAAAGAGCTCAAGTAAAGTCACGTAGGGCTTTTAAACGATATAAAAGACAGGCCAAAGAAAAAGCTAAGAAAAAAATAAAACAAAAAATAGCAAAAAAAGTAGCCAGCAGGGGAGCTATTAGGCTCGTTGCAGGTGCTTTCGGGGCTACTGGTGTGGGCTTGATTGTTACTTATATAATATGGACTGTTCAGGCTATAGCTGGTAATCTGATAGGGTCAAAAATTATTCCTAAATTGGAATGGTGGGAATTAATACTCTGGTTTATAATAGGATTATTACTGTTTGCGTTATTAGTGTTATTAGGTGGTTTATTAATTACAGCCGTTAAATTTATGATAGCAACTCCTGGAGAGCAAGCAATTTATTTAGGTAAGGCTTTATGGGAGTATATAAAAGATCTCTTTTAATATAATATAAAATTATGAATAAAAAAAAGATTGCATTAGTTATGGGTTTCATCATTCTAGTCTTTATTTTAGGCTTTGCTTTGTATTTAGTATTTTTTAAACCAACGTCCAGTATTACTCCAAGTGGTGATTTTGGACCTGGTAATTTACCAGGTATTGGTAATGGCAATATTACTATTATAGATGATAATGTAAATGGAAATACTAATGATACTCTACCTTGGCAAGCTTATATTCAAGACAAGATAACAGATGTGGCTAATGGAGGATTAACAACTGTAACTGAATTAATTCCTAATGAAGTAAAAGGAGTTGCTTCCAGTCCTAATGGCTTACAATATTATGATACAGAAACTCAAAAATTTTATCGTATTAATGCCAATGGAGAGATTGAAGAATTGAGTAATAAATTATTTTATCAAGTTGATCAAATTACTTGGTCTGGAAATGGTGATAAAGCAATTTTAGAGTATCCAGATGGTTCAAATATTTTATATAATTTTAAAACAGGCCAACAAATTACTTTACCAATAGAAATGGAAGATTTTTCTTTTGATGCTTCTAATAATAAAATAGCTGCTAAATGGATTGGTACAAATGAAGAAGATAATTGGTTGGTGTTGGCTAATGATGATGGTTCAGGAATGTCTTTAATTGAGCCGCTTGGCGATCAAGCACATCATACTTTTGTAGGATTTTCACCAGATAATCAAGTGGCCGTTATGCATAGAAAATATATAGATGCTCAACGACAAAAAATATACCCTATTGGTTTAAATGGTGAATCATTTAAATCTTTTACAGTAGATGGAGCTGGCTTTGAATCTGATTGGTCTCCAGAAGGATCTAGTATGGTATATAGTGTTTATAATGAAGCAAGTAATTATAATCCAAATTTATGGGTTACCAATGGTAGAACTAGCGAATTGGGGGATATAAAAGTATCTTTAAATCTAGCTACTTGGCCAGATAAATGTAGTTTTGCTGGAGAGGACGGTATGTACTGTGCTGTTCCGCAAGGATTACCACGAGGAGCTGGACTTTATCCAGAAATAGCCGAGCGTTACCCTGATAATTTTTATTATATAAATTTAAATTCAGGTACAAAAAGTTTGATAGCTAGTCCAGTGGGACAAAATGGTTCTTATACGGCTAATAATCTTTTCCCATCTTCAGATGGATCAGTTTTATATTTCACAGATGGCGATGGCAATTTACAAAGTATTAGATTACAATAAAATAACCCCTCCCGACCTCCCCTTGACAGGGAAGGAGCTTGAGAGAGATGGGAGGATTAAAATAAATATTAATTTTACTATATGAATATAAAAAAACAACCAAGAATTTCTAACGGGGTAGGAAAAAAGAAATTATTTGCCTTAGGATTTTTACTGGTATTTTTTTCAATTTTACTAGTATCATTTGATGCTCAAGCTGCTGGGTCACTTATAGATTTAAAATATAAACCAAATGTACCAATACCTGTTGAAGTAAATGGTTATAATTTTGCCGCTGAAGAGATTCTCATTGAGAATGGTGATTTTTTAGCTAGTTATATTGTGTCTATTTATATCTATGGAGCTCGTTTTGCAGGTATTTTAGCGATGTTTATGTTGGTGATTGCTGG
>JABHYW010000060.1 GCA_018656655.1 Candidatus Komeilibacteria bacterium
CTCATGGGATAGGTAAAATCACCCGAACTCACACCTATGTAATCAAGCGCTGGTGGGAATTCTGGCGATAGACTTTTTCTTTAATCAGAGACGCGTGCCAAGAACACGCGTCTCTTTTCTTTTTGGGAAATAAAAAAGCCCTCCCTGCTTTCGCTGAGACAGGCCGAAGTGGGATTAGTTTTATTTTTTAATTTTATAATACATAAGCGCTCCACCCAGTCCTAAAATAATAGATCTAAGAATTGGGTAGACATTATAGTTAATTAATTTATGAAATAAAATACTAGCTATAAAAACAAGTACGAAAATCATTAAAGATATAAGAATTTTTACTTTCATATTCAATTAAATAATGTTAAAAACTATTAAGATGGCAATAATAATCAGACTTGTAGCAGCAAGTTCTTTTTTAAACCTCAACTTATCTACTCTTTCTGCAAAATAAATTGCAATTGATACTTGTATTAAGGTAGCTACATATATACCTATTATAACCAAGGTTCTTTCGTAGAAATTACGCTCCAAAAAAATAGGCACAATCACAATAATATCATCTAGGATAGTCAAAAAAGATATAATAAAACCAGCGCCTATCAATTCCAAAAAACGAGCATTACTTATTTTTTTTATTTTAGCTACTTCTTTGGCGGTTTGTTTTTTGCGCTCTGGCATAAAAAGACCAAAATAAATACCAATAGCCAAAGTAACAATAATACCAGAAATAATATAACGTACGCCAGGAACACTCTTAATAGCTTCTGAAAATAAAATAGCCAAAATTATAGCTGCGGTAAGTGATAATAATGTACCAATTGAAAAAGCTACTTTACCTATTCTTGTCTTAGTAAGTGATGCAATGACTGGAATTCTAGTTAATGTATCATCAAAACTAGCTACTGCCTTTACCAAAAAACCTAAACTTATATTTTTAAATATCATGACTGTATGATAGCTTATTTTAGGGAAACAAAAAAGCCTCCATTCGACTCACTGCGTTCGCTCAGGACAGGCCGAAATGGGGCTATGTGACATAGTTGAAACCTTTTTTGATAAAAATGCTTTACATAAAATTTTTATTGCCGGCTTTCATTTCTTTTTTTACCAAGGAAATTCTTTTTTTCCTAGTTGATACTAGTTTACCTCTAAGAATCCAACGATAAATCATTTTCTTTTTAGAAGGGCTTATAGAATCAAAGGTTTGTTTAGCTGACTTATTTTTCTTTAGAGTTTCTTTGAGCTCTTTTGGCATTCTGGGATTTTTGGGAATGCCATGGTCATGAGTTGGTTTTTGTTTTCCCAGCTCATAATACTTCATGCCATTAGGCATCATCAGCCCATCTTTTATAAGTTGCTCGGCATAGCTCAAGGTATTATTTGACCAGCGGCTGTTGTGATTTCGAGCACAAAAATTTCTAATATAACGATCATCATCAAGCCTGTTGAGAATAGTATCTATCCAACCAAAACAGATAGCTTCTTCCATGAGCTCTCTATGAGTAGGTGCAGCTTTACCAGTATGTCGTTTGTAAAGCACTATTGCAATATTTTTTTCTTTGTGATGATTTTTTTTCAACCAACGACGAAAATCAACACGATTGTAGACAGTGATTTTTTTAGGCATAATTTTATTGTAGCTTATTTTAGGGAAACTAAAAAGCCTCCATTCGACTCACTGCGTTCGCTCAGGACAGGCCGAGATGGGGCTATGGGACATGATTGGAACCTTTTTTGAATAAAAAAAGGGGTAAGTCTGGTGACTTACCCCCTAGAGTAACGTAGCCATTAAGTTACCTCTTACGTAACGGAACATCGTGATAGATCCGAATCTGCTTGGGACCCGGAATCCGAGCCGTAGTGTGCCCATTGGACAGATTACCATTCCTATCCACGTTGAAAGTATCGTGGATATCACCACCCAAAGGAGTAGGGCCGTGAGGAACAATAAAGGTATTGGGACTGATAGGTTTGATGCCGCTCATTGTAATGCCTCCTGGATGAATTCTATTAGCCAATCAACTGAATGTCGACTGAACTTTGTACTGACAGAAACTTACCTCCTTCCTTGATTTTGTCAATTATTATTTAATTGACGTGAACTAACTAAATTTGTATCAGTTTATCATACAAATAACACCTAGTCAAAAGTGCCCTAGATTTAGCTAGAAAAGATTCTATCGTTAATATACCAACAACAGAGTCTTTATCTTTAACCAAATCTCTTATTTGCCTTAAAAAAACAGCATTTGACTGAGTGATAACTTCTGAAAAAACAACTGCTTTTTTATTTTGACTGTAATACAAAGCATAATAAATATAACTAACGGCAAAATACATAGTCATTAAAGCATCTGTCTTACGTCCTTGAGACAAATGAATAGCAACGTAATTTAGAAAAATATCTGAACATTCTAATAAATAAGCTACTGTGTCCTCGCTAGCATCTTTATTTAAAATTACATTTTTCCAATTTTCTAAACTAACACCATACATTAACCTACCTTTTAAAATAGGTTCAACTAAAATAGGGTCTAAATATGTTGATAACATTGGCAGCCATACATTACCAATTGTACTTATATCTATATGATTAATTTGAAAATTATCAAATTGACTATTATCATTTAAAATAACGAACAAATCAACGTCTCGGCCGTATACATTACCATAATGTACAATAGTCTGAACTATTCCAAATGGATATAGTTCTAGAATTAATCTATGAGTTGTTTCCATGAGTAAACCTCCGATTTAGTTTTAGTTTAATTTCAAAGTTCAAGTTTCATATTAAAGTATAATAATATAATAAATATGTCAAATAAAAAATTCGAAAGTGACTTTAGGGTATCAAAAAACACCCAATAAAATAAGGCGTTTTAGGTTGGCAGGGGCTATGGGACATGGTTGGAACCTTTTTTGATGAATAGTTGATAAATTAGCTAATTTATTTACTTCTTTACTGTTATAAGTGCTGTATTAAGATATGTATATTTAATTTCAATATTCGAAAAACCCGCATCTTTAAGCCATGTAATTTGATCTTCTATTGGAGTAAGCACATTTAAAAATTTATGATGATAAGCCCATTCTTCCAAGGCTTTTTCATCACGAGCATTTTCAACAAGGTGATGATAGTGTTTAGCATCATTAAGAGCAGCTTTGTTTTTATCACGATATGTTACTAAATCACCAAGTATAAAAATTCCATCGGGCTTTAAAGAATTGTATATTTTTTTAAACATTTTTTTCTTTCCTTCATCATTTTGATGGTGAAATCCAATTACAGATAGCACTATATCAAAATCAGTGCCAAAATCTAATTCTGAATAATCGCCAAGAAGATATTCAACCTTATATTTAGCAAGAAGTTTTTTAGCCCCTTTTATCATTTGTTCGGAAAAATCTACAGCTGTTAGCGACGCACCTGGAATTAGCTTTAATATCTTTTCCGAAGTTATTCCTGTGCCAATACCAAGATCAAGCACCTTTTTTACTTTATGTTTTTTTGAAAATTCACGAGTTGTTTCTTCTATTATTTTATGAAGCTCGTCATGACCAGGAATTGAACGACGAATATCATTATCATAAATTTTAGCTTCATATTTATCATAATTTAATTCATCAGCGTTAACATTTGTTGATTTTGTCATAAGCTATTTTTTTATAATTTTAAGATAAAAACTATTGACATTTTTGCTAAAATATGCTATCATTATATATTATTTAATGCTCCTTATACAATCTACTTGCAAACAGTAGCTATAGCCACA
>JABHYW010000061.1 GCA_018656655.1 Candidatus Komeilibacteria bacterium
AAAAATTTTAAAAACTTTTGACGGATTAATTTATTCAGTCCCTTACAAAGAACTGAATGGATCCAGCTCCTCTCGAGGGGCTGGATGGATATTTTTTTATTTCAAATATACGAGATATTTTATGTAAAGATGCTCATAAACATTGTTGATATTTATGATTTGTGTTGTATTCAATTTTCAAAGTTCACTATTGCTTAACAAGCAATAAGTAGCTTTTTAAAAAAGTCGCGTAAGCCTACTTATTTAAAAAACTACTTGCTGCCAGTTAGTCCTTCGACTGCGCTCAGGATGTATTTTTTGAGGTCTAAAAAATCCGCTCGAGGCGGATATTGCATAAAATAAATTTACCCAAAATCCTTTAAGTTTTATTTATTTTTAGATCAACTATCATTGAAATATTTATATTTATTTAATAGTGCTTTTTACAGCGCTCGTATTATATACTATTTTTTTATACTTGTCAAACCTCTTATCTAACAGTTTGTCCCCAGAAAATATGACTTATAATATCTCCATTTTAAGAAATTGAGAACCGAAATTAACAGCATCTACCCTATGCTCCATCCATATATCCATTTGATAATAATACCTCTTATTCATACGATCTTCCACTACAAACTCTTTATCCTCAGAATAGTCTGGAAAACGTATAACAGTACCTTTTGGTAAGAAATTAGTAGCCACAATACCGTCTCTAACATGTGTATTAAAGGCTGTAATAAAAGGAGTATCGTCAGTTTGGCCAACTTCACTATTGTAAGCACTAACCATAATATACATTATTCTATCAGCTGGTCTAAGTGGTATTTCAGGTAATGTAGGGCCATTATAATAGGCTTTTATGCTTTCTTTGGGCATAGGACCAATAATAGTCCTATTAAAATCTTGAGAAATACTAACCTGTGGAAAGCTAAAAACAAGCATAGAAACCAATAGAAACAAAGGTTTTAAGCTCTTTTTAAGCTCTTTTTTAAAGTGTTTAATTGAATTGTTAATATTATATTTCATAATTTTAACTAAATTAAAAAATCCCTATTCGTTGGGATATGCCTTCATAATAGCATATATTTTTGATTTTGTCAATAGCGAGACCCCTCGGGATATTTTTAGTTGTACTTGTAGAAAAAAATTGATATAATATACAAACTGTTTTTAACTAAAAAAATAATTAATTATAAAAAAATATGGAAGAAAATAACAGAAGAGAAAAAGGTATAATCGAGAACTTAAAACCCAAGGTCGCTTTTAAAGCTGGGCTTTTTACAGGTTTAGGTATTATGTTTGTAATTGGTTTTTTTGTCCTGCTGGGCATGATGCTAAATGATGCAGATTTTTCACTAAGCAAAGGAAGCGATAATAACAATAATGGTCCAGTAAATACTGATCCTATAGTTGGAGCAACACTTGCCGAACAAATGTCATCTTTAGCTAAAAATTTAAAGATAGACACTAAAAAATTCGATGCATGTTTTGCAGAAGGTACTCACGCTAGTAAAGTTCAAGCAGATGCTAAGCAAGCTCAAGATGCTGGCGGGAGAGGTACTCCTTATAGTATTATTCTTGTTGGTGATAAGAAAATTCCAATCCCTGGTGCTTTACCTTATGAAAGTATTAAGACTACTCTAGATGCATTGATAGCTGGTGAAGTTTCTGCAGATGACAATCCAGCTATAAATATAAGTGGCTATAATAAAGACATAGATTGGTTACGTGGCGATAAAGACGCTAAAATAACTATAGTTGAATTTTCTGATATAGACTGTCCGTTTTGTAAACGTTTCCATACTACTATGAAACAAATCATAACCGATTATGATGGTCAAGTTAACTGGGTATATAGACATTTCCCATTAACTAATCTTCATCCAGATGCAACTAAAAAAGCTGAAGCAGCTGAATGTGCAGGTGATGTTGGCGGTAGTGACAAATTCTGGCAATTTGTGGATGCTCTATCAGTAATTTAATATAAATTAATATAACAAAAAACCCCGTTCCTTAGAGTGGGGTTTTTGTATTATTAAAAAATAATGTATAATAAACCCAGTTAGAAATTCACGATAATTCACTAAAGTAAAATTATAATATCTTTAATAAATTATTTCACTATAATTTCTAACCGGGTAAACTTAGTTTTAAACATTAAAAGATTTTATATATATGAAAAAAGAAAATAAAATTTGGTTTTGGTCTATATCTATTTTAGTCTTAGTATTATTAACTTGGATAGTAATAAATGCAGCTAATCCAAATTCCAATGGTTCTACAGTAGTAACAGACCAAGAGTGGTCTAAAGGAAGCCCAGATGCTTTAGTTACCTTGATAGAATATAGTGACTTTCAATGCCCAGCTTGTGCTACATACTACCAAATGATAAATAAATTAGCTGATGAAATGGGCGATGAAGTATTAGTTATATATAGACACTATCCCCTTGCTTCAATCCACCCTCAAGCTGAACTAGCTGCTCAGGCAGCTGAAGCCGCTGGACAACAAGGTGCATTCTGGGATATGCATGATAAATTATTTGAAGAACAACATGCTTGGTCTAATCAATCTGATGCTAAAGATATATTTATAGGCTATGCTGAAGAATTAAATCTAGATATAGCCAAATTCAAATCAGATATAGCTAATAGCGATATTAAAGACGCTGTTAAAGATGATCGCAAAAGTGGCGATAAAGCCTTGATAGAAGGTACACCAACTTTATTTTTAAATGGGGAAAAAATAAATAACCCAAGATCTTATGACAAACTTAGACAAGCCGTTAAAGACGAGCTCTCAAAAATACAATAAGTTAATATATATATTTACGGCCATTTCGCTGCTAGGATTTTTGGACGCTATTTATCTTACAACTTCTCATTATACAGGACACATTACTTGTTCTGTGATATCTGGTTGTCAGGAAGTGTTGGTTAGCCAATATTCTGAAATATTTGGCATTCCGCTAGCTCTACTTGGCGCAGCTTATTATCTCTTTATATTAATCAATTCTCTGCTCTATATAGACAATCAAAACAAATATAGTAAATTAGTTTTGTCTTATATTCCAATATTTGGTTTTTTATTTTCTATATATCTAATCTATCTAATGTTCTTTGTAATAGAAGCTTTATGCCAATACTGCCTACTATCAGCTGGAACCTCAACGCTATTATTCATTCTCGGCATAATACTAATTAAGAAAAAATAAATATCCGAAAAAACCGCTCCGAGTGTAAACAAAGGGCGGTTTTATTGATGTCCAAAATATGATAAAATAGATACATGAAAGAAATGAGCATAGAAGAATTAAAAACTACTGCCAATAACATTCGCCAAGATATTATCAAAATGTTATTTAAAACTGGGTCTGGTCATACTGGCGGCTCTTTAGGTATGGCTGATATTTTTACTGTACTATATTTTAAAATTCTAAAACACACTCCCGAACAAACTAATAACCGATATAGAGATAGACTAATA
>JABHYW010000062.1 GCA_018656655.1 Candidatus Komeilibacteria bacterium
ATAGAATAGACCGGCACATCGTTACCGGAATTTTCCTCACCGTCGTAACGATTGTAATCCATACCCGGGTGGTATGGAAAGTCAGTGCCGCCAGGACTATCACCAGAAAAATTATCATTCCAATGTTCACCGAAACCGTTGTTGACATACCAACCGCCATCCACTGAGTGTGGATTGACGATGTTGTCAAAAATGTTAGTTACTTCATCGCTCTGCACAGGATAAATAAACGAATCTGCCTGTGCAAATACGTTGCTACCGATCAACATGACCAGAACTACAAAAATTGTAATTGAACGCAACATTATTTCCTCTCCTTCTTTAGGACTTTTATGCCCTGTTTTAGATAAACGCACTAATAAAAGCGCTAGAACAATCTCAAACTAAAATCACCAAACTCCTTTCTAGGTTTGTTGTTTAACTTGTCAAAGGACAATAAAAGAGTCTAAGCCGAATTGCTTAAACTCTCTATCCTTGAATATAAATTTTTTATTTTACTCTAATCTATAAATTTAAATGAATTAATAAACTGATTAAACTCATTTTCATTTAAATTATAATCTATTTCATAAGCTTTGTTATTATATATAAATATTAATGATTCATCACCTGTATTATTAGGCAATTTATATTTACCAACTGAATAATTATCTAAAATTACATTCTCTATATAAAAATCTTCCAATAATCTTAAATCCCATTCCGGATTATTTAAATTATTATATTTTTCAATGACACCCAGTGAGTCTATACTATTATTTAATACAAAAGTTTTAAAATGGATTTTATCTCCTAGTATTATATTAAAAAAATCATAATCATAATATTTTTTGTATTCCTCATTGATGTCCCATTCCTTTTTATACTTAAACTCAAAACCATATTCTTCATTACGATAAGTCAACCAACCACTAGTATCCATCTTCGCCAAGGCTTCGGCGGACAGATCAATTTGCTCTTCTGATTGATTAGTATTTACTAAATTATCTTCTTCTATAGGTCTATTAATTTGCAGGTAAATAAAACTACCTGCTAGAATTAAAATAAATAGCGCTAAAATTACATTTTTCTGTTTCATAGAGTTAATATTAATTATAAATAAAGTGTAACATAAATAAGTTATCTTCCAAAATCGCTTTTATTAATCATCTTTATATTCAAAGATAGATATTATTGTCAAAGACCAACTAATAATTAACTCACACCCCACCAAACGGGAACGCCCTATTCATTATTAAATTTGTGGACGTAAATCACTTTTCTTCGCAAAAATGTTTATTTTTAAAAATACCCAATAGAATAAATAGAAAACCCAAGCAAACAAAGATAATATTCCTGATACGAAAAATACTAAAATCAAAGCTATGCCCCAGCGAGTGTTTATATTATTAAATTGTAATATTTCTTTTAGCATAATTTTATAACTTATTCCTCTAATTCATCCCAATCTATATGCTCACCTTCTTTTATATGATACTCACTGATTTCAAAATTTGGTTTAGTTACGTCAAAAGGCAAAAATTTATCTTCATTTAAAAAATAAAGTTCGTTCCAGGCATGTTTCATATTAGAATTATCTTTAATATATTTACCGTCAATAAGTTTTGTCGGGACACCCAATGTTCGAAATATAGAAGCAACTACCGTTGCTAATGACCCACAAGAATACTGTCGATTATCTAATGCATCCTGAGCTGAAATAAAACGAGATTTAGTAAAATCATTTACTATATTTACCTTATGTACCCTTGGATCAAACTCTTGTCTTATAATTTTAAATATACGGTGAACAACTTCTTGATCTATATTTGATAAATCCTCTTTTTTTATTTTATCTAAAAGATATTTGGGGCAATCAAGAGTGTATTTTCCAAATTTTAAATATTTTTTAATTTTTTTGTTTGAAATCATATTTAGTAATTAATATATTTAATATCGATTTTTTAGAGAGGACATTTCTATAAGCCGTCGCTATATTTATAGCCGTCTTATACTTACGCATTAAATATATACTTATAAAAAAATATTGTCAAGAAAATAAGAATAGCAAAATATAAACAACAAAAAATTTTATTACCTATAAATATTCTAAACTCCTCATCCTGCCCCTCGAAGCCTTGAACTTAAGTGAAAGGCGAAGTGAGGTCAATACTCCTCTACTCTTTTAAAAAAATTAAGCAAATAAAAAACAACCTGCGAAGTTAGCATAACCTCGCAGGTTGTTTAAAAATTATTTTTTATTTTTCTTCTGCCTCTTCTTTGTAGGCTGGGGTTTCATGTTCTTTATAAACTGGTATAGTGAATTGAAACACTGAGCCCTTACCACTACCTTCACTTTCAGCCCAAACTTGTCCATTGTGTTCTTTGATGATTTTTTGAGCAATGAAGAGCCCTAGTCCAGATCCCCCGGTATGAATCTGTGCTACTCCCGAACCTCTGACAAATTTTCTAAATAATGTCTTTACTTCTTTTTTATCTATACCAATGCCAGTGTCTGTTACTTTAAAATTTAATTCCCTATCATCTGCATCTACAGTTACAATAATAGAACCTTTAGGGGTATATTTAATAGAATTATCTACTAGGTTGAGCACTACCTCTCGAAGTTTATCAGCATCAGCCAATATAAGTGGCGGAGCCTTTTTCTTTTTCTTGTACTCCAATTTTACTCCTTTTTGTTTGGCTTGATTTATCAATTCAATAATAACACTATCTATCATGTCATTGATTTGGATTGGTTTTTTGTCCAACTTGAGTCTACCAGATTCAATTCTACTGACATTTAAGAAAATATTTATGAGCCTAGCCAAGCGAGCCGAGCTTTCAAAAAGATTTTTTATAACATCATTTATATTTTTTGGTAATGGTCCAAAATCTCCATCAATCATCATAGATAAGTAGCCCTTGATAGCTGATATAGGAGTTCTCAATTGATGAGAAGCAATAGATAAAAATTCTGATTTTGCTTTATCCAATTCTCTCAGCCTAGTGTTGGCATCTTGCAATTCAGCATTAGCACCTTGAAGCGTATTATAAAGCTTTAGATTACGAGAAACTATACCCACTTGATTATTCAAAGCTGACATAATTTCAATATCAAGTGATGATATAGCATCCTTCTTGATAGGTAAATAATATTGTATAACACCAATAATTTTAGCTTCTGAAACTACGGGTACCCCTACTATAGTTTTGATTCCCAATGTTTTTTGAATTTTATCTACTTCTTCTTTCTTGACTGGTGGATTCATAAAATCAGAAAGTTTATCCGAAAAATTAATTTTACCAGTCAAGAATGTCTGAGCACTCAAATTAAAATTTTCTTCCAACTTTGTCCTATACTCTCTAGGTTCTTTTGACAAAATCTGGAAAGCCTTTCTAGTTTGTGCACTATTGGTAATAGCGCCTACTTGCAAATATTGATGCTTGTCATCTACAAAAGTGAGCATACCACCTACATAGCCTAGCTCCGTGGATATACTATCAGCAATCATCTGATTGACCTTTTTCAAATCCAAAGTCTGACTAATCATATTAATCACCACCTGGATAGTAGACAAAAACTTATTTCTTTCTTCCAAAGCAGCATTGACTTCACTAAGACTCTTTGTTCTATCGTCTACTTTTTGTTGTAGCTCTTTATTGAATTGCTCTACCTCTTCATAGAGCTTGGATTTTTCTATTGCTGTAGCAATCTGTGGAGTAAGAACCTCTAAAAAATTAATATCATCTTGTCCATATACATCGCCTGATTGCTTGGCGCCAAAAATTAATATAGCACTTATATTGTCATTTTCAATAACTGGAATAATCATCTCCGCCTTATAGGTCTCCGCTTCTTTTATAAAAGTGCTAATCTCTTTATATTCACTGCGTTTTTCATCTAGACGTCCCAAATCTCGGATAAGCTCATCAATAATCAATATTTTTTTTGTTTGCTTCAAATAATTTATAAACCTCTCTGATAAATTAAACTTTTCTACTTTTTCATCTGAATTTATCAAAAAAGAAAACTCTTCTTTGCTACTTAATACAAAAGACGATATTTCTTTTATCTTTAGTCTTTCTGCTAATAATTGGCTAGTACCTTCTAGTAATTTGTAAAGATTGATTTCTCTGGCTACAACACTACCAATTTCTCGTAGTACTTCCTGATAATCAACTTTATCTCTATAAAATACTCTATCTGTAATTTTTGCCCAAACTTGTTTTACTGGATCAAGAAATACCACAACTATAAATGAAGTGATAATATAAGTAAAAATTTTACTAGTCTGAGTATTACCTCCAACAGCATTACCAACTACTACCACTGCTAAGGCAAAAAAACTAGCTACTGTTGCAACTAATACAGTATATAAAATACTACGTGTTATAAAATATTTTATATTAAAAACCCTATACCTAGTTATAGCATAAGTGATGACTAATGGGTAAAATGAAAAAAGTATTACTGGATAAGGTGGAAAATTAACATTAAATGTTAAAAAGAATACACTACCTCCTCCCGCAAAACCAAAAACCGAAGTAAGAAATATATATTTAACCTGTTGAGCTAAAATTCCCTTTGCTGTTCTCAATCTTAATAATAAAAGAAGTAAACTATACGAAACAACAGCAAAAAAGAAAATAGTAAAATATAAATAAAGAGGCCCTGCATCACACACATAATTAAAAATGAACTTAGGCACAACATCGCTAATAAAAAATTTACTAGGGGTGACTAATAAAAAAAATGAAGATATAGAAAAAGAAATTATAAGTGGTATTTTATAATTTTTAACTTTACCAACAAAGGAAGCCACAAAATATAAAAAAAGTGATGGTATTAAAGCAGCTGCGAAATGTAGCACCCAATTACTATACCAAGAAATATCATGATTATTAGATGTAATCATTAAAAAATAACCAAATGACCAAATTGCGGTAGCTATATTTAATCTAAACCAAGCCCTATTATAAGATATGTGTCTATTTTTAGAATATACTAAAACAGCTGATAATAAACCAACTAAACCACCTATTAATAATGAAATGTTAAAATAATTCATAAAATATTAAACTGATTCTTTAAAATATTTATTACCTAATTTAGATATATCTTTTTCAGATAAAAATGAACCGAGAGCCACTAAAGATTTATATGTCATATTTGTACCATGATGAGGCTCAACATGTATGTCTCCTAAATAATCTTTTTCATTTTTAATACTCTCTAAAACCCCTTTTTCTTTTCCTACAAAAGCATATATAGCAGATTGAGATGAAGAACAAGAGACCGAAGGCTTGTTATGCCCATAATAATTCCATCCTTTGCTAATTTTTTCTGAATTTATATATCCATGCCAATGTGCTAATGCCATACCAGTATTACTCAAAGTCTCTGTAAAATAATTTTTTGAATTAAAATGATTCATTATACTAGCAAAAATAGCATTGCCAACTGCATGAGCTAAAATAACCTTAGTATCAAAAGATGGTTTTGATTTAGTTCCTTCGTATTCTTGTGGAGTTTCTATTATCATTTTTCCCGCAACAAGACCTATCTTCAATATATCTTTATTTATATCTAAATTTGTTTTATTTGAACCAGATCTAGATGTAAGAACCCAAACATCTGGAACTTTTAAAATATATTTATTTTCCAAAAAATTAAAGTATAAAAACAAATTATTATTGTAATAAAAATATTGTTTTGTTTCATCTACTTTTTCTTTTAATTCCAGTGGTGCCTCATTAAAATTATAAATTTTACTGATTTTAACTGGTAACTGTCTGGCTAAAAAACCATAACTCATGCCATTTCTTTTATCTAAATGTAAACTTCCTATCCATCTATAAAAATTATTTTTAAATTTTAATTTATCTATCAATTTTCCTTTCGGATATAAGCCAGTTTTTTCTAATATAGGACCACTTTTTATTATATCACTGGCAAAATCTCTATATTCTATATCATTAGCATTAAAAATCCCTTCCTTTACAGTAAAATCCTTCATGCTCGGAGGTCGTACTGGAGCAGCAATTTTAGGAATAAGATTATTAAAGATAGTAGTATTAAAATTTTCGTATATTTTATAAGTAGGATAAGAGGCGTTAAAGCTATAAATAGTAAATTCAGAATTAGTTACAGCAATTAATAAATTTGTCATATGCCAAGCAAATGAATCTAAAGCAAAATCCATTTGAGCAGAAAAGGATGTTTCGCTATTTATATCATTTGGTCTATCAACTATTGTTACTATAGGATTAAATTTAAAACTAATTGTATTGTCCATAGGCATATTACCAGCCTTTCCATCTCCAGTCATAATTATAGCTACACCTTTCTTAATTTTTTTTCCAGTTTTTATCTTAAAAAAATAACGCTCTTTTTTAAATAACATTAAAAAGTTAGCAAATATTATCCTTATAATATGTTTAAATGTTTTCAAAAAAGGAGGATAAATTAAAGTTTCCTCAAAAGGTAAAACTTCAACTCCAGCTGCTATAAAAGCTTTTTCTAATTTATTGCTAAAAGACGCTACGCTATCACTTACTTCTGAATATTGTGGGAAAAAAGTAACCTTCATATCCCTAGCCATACCTTCTACATCAATTTTTACATTATCATTAAGACCTATAATTTTTTCTATTGTATTTAAATTGAATATCATAAAATTAGTTATACTTTTTTAATATTTTATATCTTTTCAACTTCAAAGTAGGTGTTAAAAATCCATTTTCTTGACTAAACTCTTCTGGCAATAATTTAAAATGATTTATTTGCTCCACTTTAGCATGATCTTTTAATCTTTGATTAAGTTTATCTTCATAAAAATGAATTATCCTCTCATCATCTAAATCAAATTTTAAATTATGTTTGATGCACCATTTTTTTAATTGCTCAAAATTCGGCACTATTAAAGCTGAAATATGTGTATGATTATCACCATAAATCATACTTTGACTAATATAACGACTTTCATTTAATATATTTTCTATAGACTCAGGAAATATATTTTTACCAGTAGAAAGCACTATCACATCTTTGGCTCTACCTATTATAGATATAAAACCGTCTCTATCTATAAAACCCAAGTCACCAGTATGCAGCCAACCTTTCTCATCTACAGCCTCCCTCGTTAATTCCTCAGACTTATAATAACCTTTCATTACATTTGTACCACGAACTAATATCTCTTTATCTTTATTAATAACTACATTATTACAATCTACAGCATGTCCAACTGTACCTGGTCTAGAATTATCAGGACTATTAACTGCTATAATTGGTGATGTCTCTGTCAGACCATAACCCTCTATTATTTTAATGCCAAGATTTTCAAAAAATCTCATCATTTTGAGATCTAAGGACGCTCCTCCAGATATAGCCATACGAAGCCTACCTCCTAAAACTGCTCTGACTTTTTTAAGTGCTATAAAATCCAAAAATAACCAAAGAATATATTTAAAAAAACCTAAATTCTTTTTTCTTTTTAAAACAGCTAATTGCAAACCTTTAAAAAATATTTTTTTCTTAAAGTTACTTGCTGTATCTATTTTATCAAAAACTTTTCCATAAATCTTTTCAAAAATACGGGGCACACTGTTTATAATTGTAGGTTTAGCTTTTTTAATATCATCTATAATACTTTCTTTACTGCGAGCAAAATATATACTAGAGCCACTAAAAATAGACGCATAATATCCTGCAGTTCTCTCAAAAGCATGTGATAATGGTAAGAAGGAAAAAAACCTATCTTTATGAGTAATATTTACATTACGCTTAGCAGCTTCAGTATCAAATATGAAATTCTTATGGCTTAACATTACACCCTTAGGGTCACCAGTAGTGCCTGAAGTATATACAATAGTATGAATATCATCACCTGAAATATTTTGTGGTAACCTAGATAATTTTTTATCTTCATCAAGTATTGGCCAAGAATGCACATGATCACCTGTTAAATCCTGACTATCTCCCACGACTATAATTCGAGCCAGATTTAATTCTTCTATAATAGCCCTGTGTTTATCAAAATAATTACGATGAATCACTAAATACTTACTATCAGAGTGAGAAATTATTTTTTTTATATATTCACTATTATATGTAGTATGGATTGGCACTATTATAATACCCAAGGTAGCTGCCGATAAGTCACTAATAATCCACTCGGGAGAATTAGGCAACATTAAAGCTAATTTTTCTCCCTTAACCCAACCAAAATTATGCCATCTATCTGCTAAACGTCTACGATAAGCATTCAACTGATCATAACTTATTTTTTTATAATGGTCATCAGACAAAAAAGCTAAAGCTGTGTGAGAGCCAAATTCTTTTACAATACTTTTATACTTTTCTGCAATAGTCATATTTATACTAATTTTACCATAAATACTAAGCCCAAACAATTAAATATTAATGCTTTTTATTAACTATTAAACTTATTTTTTAAAAAATCTTGATACTTTTCATCATCTTGTATAATTTGCTGTATTTGATTTCTAATCCAATCTGCTTTTTTAATATTTCCCTGCTTAGCTTTCCAATTCAAATAATCAGCTATCCTACTAGAAATTCTTAAAGTATATTTTATATTAAATAAATTCCTAATACTATCGTTGTCAATTATTCTTAAAAAATCTAAAACTTTTTGTTTAAGATTATCTTCTTTATATAATTCAATATGAATTTTTTTAGCTAACTTACTATCTGCCTCCAAATCTTTTAAAGATGCATCCAGTTTAGTTCCTTGAGGTAAAAGGCATAAAACTTCTTTGTTTTGAGCTAAAACTAAAGCCATTAAATAGCTGGCCTTAGTATCTAGCTTATCTCCCTGAAAAACAAAAGCGTCTACTTTATCCAAACTTCCACCGTCTAGATTTCCTTCTCCAGTTGAACTCAAATTACTAGTTACATCAATACCTGCCTTTTTAAAATAAATCACAATATCTTTAGCATCCTGATTATTTAAATATTGATTACTATAAAAATATATTTTCATGTTTAAGTTTTAAAGTTAATTTAAAAATTCTCCTATAATATTCTGTGTCATTAAGTTTTCAAAATTTTTATTTTTTGATGCCTGACTTAAAGCCCACATCATTTTTATAATAGCTGTATTTTTTGTACAATTTGAAATACTAACTGCACCTTTGACTGGAGATGTAAGATGATAATTATATAAAACAGTTGGTAATTTCCATTTAGCAATTTGATCCTGTTTAGATTTTTCTAAACTTTGATAAGGGCTAACCCTTATAAAGACACCTTTATATTTAGACAATACCTTCTTGTCAAAAAACCAAGGAACACTCGGAATATCATTAATAACCAAAACATCGGCCAATAAATTAGTATTTATTTTTGTTGTTTGTTTATTATATTTTAAATCAGATTTTACATTGATGCCAAAATCTACTTTGCCCCAATATTCATTATCTATACTAGAAAACAAATTGGTATCACTGGCTAAATCAGCTATAACCTTATAGGCTGGTATCAAACGGGTACCAAATATAATTGCTGGAGCTGGTAAAGGCTGTTGAGCTATTTGAATGGCATTTATAAGATTAGCCCGCAAACTAAGTCCGCCATATTTATTTTTAAGATTATTAACAACTTCTTTTTTATCAATAAAACTAGCCCCGCTAACTTGAGAAGCTGTACAAACTATAGTCTTTTTAAAATTTTGCAAAGCAAAACTAAGTGCCAAAGAAGTATTAATTAATTGATCTATTTTAGATACTACTACAAAACCAGCTGCCTCGGCATTTTTTTCAGAAATTATTGCTACTATTTTTTGCCAGACACTTGGTCCTACTAATTCATCTTCACTACTCACAAAAATCGGTTCAATATCGGCTAAAATATTTAACTCCGGCATTTGATTTAACCAATCCTTAATATCTTCTGCTGATTGCACAGCTAAAATATGACCTTGTTCATTTAAAATGCAAGTGCCGCCTGCTAAAATAATAAATATTTTTTTATTTGCTTTAGCCATATATTATTTTTCTTTTCTGTGAAGTATAAGATAAAAAACTACGAAGTTCATTAATAAAGTAGAGGGAGGGCCTATCCATACATGTTTAAAATTACCAAAATAACAAATTATCAAATCAAAATAACTACCAGCCATTAATCCTATTATTATAGCTATCAGTAAAAATAAAATCTGTTTCCTAAAAATATTCTCTGAAACCTTATATTTCTTAATTAAATTAAAAACTGTTGCGAAAACTAAAATGAAAAAATAAACACCGAAAGCAATATATAATGACTTGTTATAATATAATATATATAATGCCTGCTCTATATACTTACTATAATCTATGATAAATAAATTATTTATATAAGGTATAATAATAAAAAAAACAGCTAGTAACAATATAATATAATTAAGTATTTTTGGTATCTTTTTAATAGCAAATGGAAAATAAACTGAGAAGTAAAATAAAGATAAAACTATACCTATAGAAGAAGGGTATGCCAATTTTGCCCAAAAAAGCCAATCATCAGTAGGTAAAACTTGAGCAAAAAATAAACTGAATGCCCACAGAAAGTTAAAAAAAGTTAGTAAAGAAAAATACCGATTTACTTTATTATGTTTAATGCCACGGGAGAAAACTAAAACGCTCATTATCAGATTAATAACGCCAGCGACTAAAAGTAAAATGTTTTGAATGCTCATATAATTTAGTTCAAAAATTTAATTAAGTTTAACAAATAATAAAACCATATTCTATAAAATTAAGCAAATATAAAGTATTACCCTATTTATCCACCATATCCTGCTGATGAAGTAATAAACTACCTACAGCAATATCTAAATACTTATTCAAATCTTCCAGAAATTTCAATTCTTGTATAGCTAGTAATTTATTAGCATTATCTATCATTAAAACTCCTAGTAGTTGTTTATTATAAAAAATTGGTAAGGCTATATCAACATTAATCTCATTCATTTCTTGAAGAAGCATTTTATTAGTAAAAAAATAATCTATTTCCGCTCTATTAACTATTTTCTTATTGTTAGCTAAATATTTAATTAAATCACTATCTAATTTATTAAATAACCTCTCTCCAACTGGAAAAACTTGATAAAAAATATTTGCGTCACTTTTTTTGGAAAGATAAATAAATATTTCTTTGTACTCAATAACTTTACTTATTTCCTTAGATAATTTAACTAACAAAATATCTAAATCCCGACTAGATCTTAATATATCAGCTATTTTATCAATAGATACCTTGAAATTATAATCTGGACTAATAAATAACGCTAAAGCCAAACGATTCGTAATGCTAAATAAAAATGGAGCACTTAAACCAACTACTAAAAGTAAAAATATTACATTATTAATATTATTAAAATCTACTTCAATCAAATTATGGAATAAGAAATAAAAAATATAATATATCAAGCCAGTGATAAATAACTTAAATAAATTCATCAAGGCTTTATAAAAAAGAATTCTAAGATTAAAGAATCTATATCTAAATAAAGCATAAGTAAGAATAATGGTAAAAAATATAGTACTATTCATTCCCAAATGATATAAACCATGTATTCCTAAAATTGGAAATAAAATATTAAATATTAAACCTACAAATGCAGTCAAAGTTGTACCTATAAAAATATAAGCAATCTGACGACGAACAATAGCTCCATATAATTTTCTATTTTTAGCTAAAATATAAAGACCATAAGCCGCTAATACTACAAAATAAGTAGCAAAAAACCAATAGATAGGGCCTGTTACATAAAAAAATCTATCACCATTTACAATTACTTTAGCTATATTATATTGAGTAAAAACGAAAGCAGACATTATTAAAGCTGGCGCTAAATATAATATTTTTTTAATTTTAGAGACATCGTCCCATTTATTGAACAAAGAAAAAACCAAACTAATAAAAGCTGGCGCTAAATATAGAGCTGGTAAAAGACCAGCCTGTACCCCAATTAATAGAATTTCTGCATCCTGATACATTAACCACGTAATATTCAATAATTCTATAATTTGCCATAAAACAAGTAAAAATATCATCCAGAAAAAAGGCCAAGATCTTGCTTTGTCTTTATTAAAAAATATAAAAACTAGCAAAACTATGTTTACTATACATACAAAAAATAAAATTAAAGTAGATAAATCCATAAATTCAATTAAAAGCCGTCAAAAATAAAACGCCGTCTTCAATAGTATAATTATTATGGCATTTTTTACAAAAAAAAGAAAGAGCCAAATATGTGACTCTTTTTTAATTAAAATTTTATCTTATTCATTATAATCCCTGCGGCTACTGCTGCATTAAGTGATTCAGCCTTACCAGATTTCATAATCTTAAAACGTTTATCAGCCATAGTCATTAACTTTCGATCTACTCCTTTGGCCTCATTTCCAATTACTAAAGCCACTTTAGCTTTCTTATCTATATTAAACTCCTCCCCCATCAAATCAGTTACAACAATCTCATAACCTTCTTCCTTAAGATCTTTGAGTAATTTTTTTAAATTAGCGTCAGGATTAATACTAATATTAAAAACTGAACCCATACTAGCGGCCACTACCTTAGAATTATAGACCTCTACGCAATTCTCGCTCAAAAATAGATGATTAAAGCCAAACCAGTCAGCTGTACGAATGATAGTTCCCATATTGCCTGGGTCAGAAATACTATCCAAAAGCAATACATTCTTTGATTTGAAAATAAATTTCTTAGGACGAGGCATATTAAATAGAGCTATCATTCCTAAAGGATTCACTTGTTTTGATATTTTCTTCAAATCCTTATTAGATATACGATAGATATTTTTAAATACCATTCTATCTTCATTTTCAGTATAAAAATTATCTGTTACATAAACTGAATCTAATAATTGATTAGAAAACTCCTCCCAAATTACTTTTGAATTTTCCAATAAAAACTTTTGGTGCTCATCACGATATTTCTTCTTTTTCAGTTTGACCAAAAATTCTATTTGTTTTTTATTAGCTTGCATAAAAATTTATTTACAACAAATTAGTTAAATTAGCCGATAATTGTATTATAGCATAAAAAAATTAGAGACTCACATGCATACAACACACATGAGCCTCTAAGTAGCCCATAACGGGACTCGAACCCGTACCCCTCCCAAATTAGTTGTCGGGAGTTCTATCCAGTTGATCTTATATGAGCTAGTCCTTTTAAAGAACAAATGATGGGGGAAGAAGATTAGTTTGCCAAGGCTTTATTTTCTACCCAGTCACACCAATCAAGTGCTTTAGAATTACTAGGCGTAGATTTAGTACTGAGATTGAGCTTAGTACACATCTCTTGCATAAGCCCTACCCAAGCAACTTCAAGTTTCATTGCAATCTCTACCTCATCTTCAATCGGCAATATCTTACGTAAGTAAGTAATCATAGACCTCAGAACTTCGACTGAAGCCTTTTCCAAAAGCTCTTTCCTGGCCTCTGACCGATTGTAACGAGTCTGTAAATTATGAGCATCAAAAACAATCTCACTCTTAAATTGCTCAAATAAAGCTCTTTCCTTGTTAATCAGAGTAACAGTA
>JABHYW010000063.1 GCA_018656655.1 Candidatus Komeilibacteria bacterium
AAAAATAATACTAAAACTTGTTGGGTGCTCAAATGTGATATAAAGAAGTTTTTTGCCAATATTGATCACAAAATACTCAAAAATATTTTAGGGAAACATATTAAAGACGAAAATACATTTTGGCTTCTTTCGCAGATTATAGATAGTTTTGATAAGGGTTTACCACTAGGTAATTTGACCAGTCAACTCCTCGTAAATATTTATATGAATGAGTTTGATCAGTTTATAAAACGAAGATTGAAAATAAAATATTATATTAGATATGCAGATGATTTTGTAATATTTTCTAGGGATAAAATATTTTTAGAAAAACTTATTTTGGAAATATCAGATTTTCTTGAACAGCATTTGAAACTTTCTCTTCATCCTAATAAATTATCTATTGAGACCATTTCTTCTGGTATTGATTTTTTAGGTTGGATAATTTTTCCTAAGCATATGATTTTACGAACTAAAACAAAAAAGCGAATATTTTATCGTCTTGAGCAAAATTACAATGAGCAGAGCTTAGCTTCTTATTCGGGATTATTAAGTCACGGTAATGCTTTTGGTTTGAGTAATAAAATTTTAAGGGAATACAAAAGTAAGTTAAACAAAAAAACAGCTTCTTATGAAGTTGTTTTTTAGTATCCTCGTGCTAGCTCTATGACCCTTATAAAATAGGATCCTCGTGCTAGCTCGAAGTGGCGGGCTACCTCGGGCTGGAACCGCCAAACGTTAAGCCCGGTAAGGAGATTCTACACTATTTTTATCTATAAATCAAGAGATCCTCGTGCACCTTATATTTTTTAAAAAGTGACAAAAGTTACACATATTAGACTTAAAAAATTACACCTACTTGTAACTTTATGGCACAAACTGTATAGCTTTCTCAATTGCCTTCCCCTTTGCAGGATCTATCTGTTCGCTCCAACAGGTGCTCACATCCCACCTTGGTGGCCATTCTAATACACAATTTGAGATAAACCCAAACATCGTATAGAAGACAAACAAAACAATAAAAATTATGCCAGCAATAATCAACTGGAATTGTTCTTCTTTTGATATCTTTTTTGAACGGGGTTTATACCTCCGTTTATATTTTCTGTACCTTCCCATATTGCCTTGATAATAACTTTGACATGAGTTTATTTAAATTTTAAATAATTTATAATCTTATACCCCTTCAAATGTTTAATTGGATCAACAAATCTATACCAAGGTTCGGAATGAAACCATTCCTCACCATCTTTTTTAACCTCTTTTACTAGATGAGATTCAGTTAATTTTTTTGGAGGTAGCACCTCTTTGTTGTCTTTAATCAAAAAGAGATATACATACGGTCTTCCTGATGCGCTAGGAACAATACGGGGCTTTAAAACACCCTCTTTAACGGCTTGCTTCATTGCGTTCTTATTTATACTAAATCGACTCTCTAAGTCATATATGGAGTACCAACTATTATCACTTCTAGCCAAAGATCCAGGAATGATCTTCTTATCTATAGCTTTTTGGCATATAAGACACTTAATGCCCCATTTATCATACCAAGTTTCTTCGTTTGATACAGTTTTACCACAAATAGCACAAGTATAGCCATTTCCCTCTAAATGAAATCCCTTAGGACTATCTTTTAATTTTAATTCGCGTCTATGCTCTATATTTGCTTGTTTATATAGAACCTCGGCAAAACCTGCTAAATTACGAGCACCTTCTTCTGCCTCTCCCCAAGAAACCTCTTTACCTGTCTTTTTTTCAAGAATTGTTTTAAATTCTTTGATTGTTTTATCTGATAATCCCATATATTATATATTACTATTATTGACGTTTTTTGTGTAGAGGCCTATAATATCTATAGGAGTTCTTAAAAAATATGTATTATGCGCAGTTCCTTGAGTGCATACCAGTTTGGATCGGGCAGTACCCACCAAATTAACGAGGAACAGTCTACTCACAAATGGGAAACCCCAATGTGAAGGCAAAACCTATCGTAGACGAAGAGATTTACATCGGAAAAACCGTGGTAGATCTAGGTAACAAAAAACTATGAGCCATAATGATTTAAATTTTAAATCATATGTCTTTTGTGTTTTTGTTTTCTAGATCTGTTACGTTTCTAAAAAGCAAAAACACTACTCAATTAAGTAGTGTTTTTTCATTACTCCTAGATTAACAATTAAGCATAAAAATATGCCTAAATTAAAATGGACAACAGAAAAAAGAAAGATTAATGATTTAGTGCCTTTCGAAAAGAATCCACGAATTATTAATCCAAAACAATTAAAAGACTTAACCAAAAGTCTTAAAAAATTTAATTTAGTTGAGATACCTGCAATAGATGCGGATAATAAAATCTTAGCAGGTCATCAGCGTCTAAAAGTTCTTCAGCTTCTTGGTCGAGGTGATGAAATGATTGATTGCAGGATACCGAATCGTAAACTTACCAAGAAAGAATCTGAACAATACCTTATTTCAAGTAACGCCCTAGGTGGAGATTGGGATTTTGAAAAATTAAAATCCTTTGACCTTGATTTACTAACAGACATAGGCTTTGACCAAATTGAACTAGCAAAGATTTGGGATAATGAACTAGAGGTGCAAAATGAGGATTTTAACGTTGAAGAAGAAATTAAGAAGATTAAGAAACCCAAAACAAAATTAGGAGACATTATTCATCTTGGTTCACATAAATTACTTTGTGGTAGCTCTGCTGACCCAAAAAATCTTAAACGATTATTCGGAAAAGAAAAAGCCTCAATGATATATAGTGATCCGCCATACAATATAAACTTAGATTATTCAAAGGGCATTGGAGGAAAACAAAGCTATGGAGGAACTGTTAATGATAATAGAAACGATAATGAATATAAAGAGTTTATTAAGAAAAGTCTTAAAACTGCATTGTTGGTAACAAAACCAGACGTACATGTGTTCTATTGGTCTGATCAAACCTATATTTGGCTTATACAAGAGCTTTATAGAGAACTTGGGATAATAAACAAACGAGTATGCTTATGGATTAAAAACGGACAGAATCCTACCCCAGGAGTAGCATTTAATAAATGTTACGAGCCTTGTACTTATGGAATTAAGGGTAAACCATATATTGCCGAAAGCATTCAAAATCTTAATGAAGTTATGAACAAGGAGATAACAACCGGAAACAACTTACTTGAAGAAACACTTGATGAACTTGATGTATGGCTTGTTAAACGTCTTTCTCACAAGGATTATGAACATGCTACTAGTAAGCCACCAAAACTTCATGAAAAGGCAATACGTAGGTGTACAAAGCCTGGTGATATCATTCTTGATTCATTCTCTGGATCAGGAAGTACATTAATTGCTGGAGAGCAACTCAAAAGAAAGGTCTATGCTGTCGAACTAGAACCTATGTTTTGCGATATTACAATCAAAAGATATGAAAAATTAACAGGCAGAAAGGCAAGGGTGTCTCATGTCTAAGAAAAATAAAATTCAAGATTCTTTTCTAGAAGAATTAAAAAAGATTCCTATAATACAAGTAGCCTGTGAAAGAGTGGGTATTTCTCGTAACAGTATCTATAGGTGGAAGCGAGATGATAAAGATTTTTCTAAATTAATGGATAAAGCTTTAGCCGAGGGTGAAGAATTGGTAAATGATATGAGTGAGTCTCAGTTATTAACTCTTATTAAAGAAAAAAACTTTTCAGCCATAAGGTTTTGGCTTAATCACAGGAGTCCAAAATTTAAAGATAAGGTTGAAGTTACAACAAAGGTCGATATTAATGATGAGGAATTAACACAAGAACAACAAGATGTTGTACACAAAGCTCTTAGTCTTGCTTCAATTATAACAAACGTAAGCGATAAACAAGATGAAAAAACAAATAGTTAAAACCATACCTGAAGAGCTATTTAATCAGATGATTAAAGATCGGCAAATTAGAAGAGCCATAACCAAAGAAAGTTTCTTATATTTTTTTAACTTCTACTTTGCCCATTATGTTACACATCCAACCGCTGATTTTCAAAAAGAGATTATTCACTCACTAGAACAAAGTGCCACGGAGAGTCTTTATATTGTAAGTTTTAGAGATTCTAGTAAATCAACGATGGCTGCTACTGCCTATCCTCTTTGGAGTATATTGGGGATACAAAAGAAAAAATATATTTTAATCTTTTGTAGAACTCAAGGCCAAGCTAAACAGGCCTTAAGGAATATTCGTGATGAAGCAGAAGATAATGATTTACTTAAAAAAGACCTAGGACCTTTTAAAGAAATATCAGAAACTGGGAAAAATGGAGAATGGACATCAACTACCTTAGTGTTCTCTAGTACAGGATCTAGGATAAAGGTAGCTTCAGTTGATGAGAGTATCCGTGGTTTAAGACATAAACAGTACCGACCTGATTTGATAATCGCAGATGATGTAGAAGATATTAATTCAACCAGAACTAAAGAAAGTAGAGATAAAACCTACAGGTGGCTTCGAGGCGACGTTATACCTGCTGGCGATAGTAATACACGTCTCATTGTTATTGGTAACCTACTTCACGAGGATTCATTACTGATGCGGCTTAAAAGAGATATTGAAGAAAAAAGAGCCTTGGGTAAATTTATGGAATTTCCGCTTATTACCGAATCAGGTAAATGTTTATGGCCAGGAAAATACCCTAACCAAAAAAGTATTGAGTTGCGTAAAAAACAAATCGGTAATGAGATTCAATGGCAAAGAGAATTTTTACTTAATATTGTTCCAGATACTGATCAGGTAATTCACACCGAGTGGATCAAATATTATTCAGATCTTCCATTACAAGACAGGTCATTTGCTGGGGTCTGTATTGGAATTGATTTAGCCTTTTCTCTAAGAAATGGAGCAGATTATACTGCTTTGGTGAGTGCTTATATTTATTGGATTAAAAAAGAGATGTATATCTATATTTTACCTAATCCAATAAATGAACAAATGGGTTCTCCTGAGTTAGTTAAAAGATGTATATCTATACATAGGCATTACACTAAAGAAAAAGCTTATCCTAAATTTATAGTTGAAGAGGCAGGACAACAATTAAGTGTTATCCAACATTTAAAAGACGCCGGATTAAATGCAGGTGGTTTTAGTCCAGGTAGAATGGATAAAAGAACTCGTCTAGCTTTGGCTGCACTTAAGATTAATTCTGGGCATGTTCTGTTTCCTAAAAAAGGTTGTGAAGATCTCATCAGACAACTAACGCACTTTGGAGTTGAAAAGCACGATGATCTTTCTGATGCATTTTCAACTTTAATTTTGGGAATAACAGAATCTCCACCAAGAGGTAGAAGTTCTATTCAAGATATTATTCTAATAGATGAGTCAAATGATTCATCATGTATAGATATTGATGAATTTAGAGTCACTAGAGATACGAGATTTTAACTATTCTTTCTTGGCAAATTCATAAGGCACCCAACCTGTCTCATATAACAATAAACTGGTATCACCAATAAATCTCACATTGGCTATACTACTCAAAGTTCCTCCGGAGCCTATCTTTAATATTGGCGTGCAATTATCAACCATAAATATACGTCCTTCTGCCAAAAGATCCATTTGGCCCTTTTTATCGTTAGCTACAGAAGCACTGATTGATGCTTCAATATCTTCTTGAGTTGCGCCAACAACGACCACACCATCGCATAAGGCAATGTCATTGTTGTTACTAAGAACACCTTCTTCACCCGTTGATAGTGTTGATGATTTTGAAGAGGGTGATTCGTTATTATTGCTATCACCGCCACTAAGTGCAGAAACAATCATAATAAAGATAACGATCCAAAAAATACCCATTATTGCTTTGAACTTTTTACTTGATTCCTTTTTTTGTTTCTTACCACAATGTTTACATACCTTAGCATTCTCTTGTATGTTTTCGGCACATTCTGGACATTTTTTTAATTGATTAGGATCCAATTTTTTTTCTTTGCTCATATAGGATAGGCTTTAATTATTAAACTGGTCGAGAAAACACAAAAGGCCCCCCGAGCCAGCTGACGAATCCTTACGGAGACGCCACTACACCCTTTCGAGCATAGACCTATCCTACAAGTACTGGTCGGAAGACCATTAATATGTAGGATAGGATTTACGACCATATCTCGATAAATCAAGGGTTAGGTCATCAAATTACTATTAAATTGTTAACTAAATTATACATAATTTGTATATATTAGTCTATACATTATAACGCACATTTGGTGTTTTGCTAAGGAAAGTTGCCAACAAGTTGTCGACAGCTAAAAGCTTAGCAAAGGCTATAAAGTGTGTCATCAATTAATGTATGGATATGTCACAACAAACCAAGTTTGCAGTAGCTCCAGACGTTAAAATGAAGTACTGTCTATATGCTCGAAAAAGTACTGAATCAGACGAAAGACAGGCATTATCAATTGAATCTCAAGTTAAAGAAATGCTTCAAATTGCAGAGCGTGAAAAGCTAGATATAATTGATATTAGAAGAGAGTCTAAATCAGCTAAAGACTCTGATAAACGCCCTGTATTTAAAGAATTAATTAATGACATATCAGATGAGAGATTTAATGCTATTCTCACATGGGCACCAGATAGACTATCTAGGAATGCAGGAGATTTAGGATCACTTGTTGATCTAATGGATGCTAAAAAACTTCTTGGCATTCGTACATACGGACAAACTTTTAGTAACTCACCAAACGAAAAGTTCTTATTGATGATTCTTTGTTCTCAAGCCAAACTCGAAAATGATAATAGAGGTATAAATGTAAAACGTGGATTGCGAACACGATGCGAAATGGGACTCTGGCCTACATGTCCTCCAACTGGATATTTTAAAGAAAAAAGAGTTGATCACAAAGGAGAGTGCCTAACTGATCCTGATAGAGCGCCCATAATAAAACAAATGTTTGAAAAAGTTGCTTATGAAAAATGGTCGGGTCGAAAACTTTATCATTGGCTTAAGTTTGATTTAAATTTCAGAACTGCCCTAGGGAAAAAGCATTTAAGTCTTGGCAATATCTATCGAATGTTAGAAAATACTTTTTACTATGGCGCATTTGAATATCCACGAGGATCAGGTAATTGGTATCAAGGTAAGCATAGTCCAATTATTACTAAAGAGTTGTTTGATTTAGTACAGAAACAAGTTAAGAACTCTCAATTAGTTAGAAATGAAAATATTGAGTTTGCATTTACTAAAATTATGAAATGTGGATTATGTGGTTCAGGCATTTCAGCAACTGAAAAATTTAAAAAACTTAAAGACGGTAACCACAATAGACATGTGTATTATGGATGCACAAAAGCAAAAGATAAAAATTGTAAATGTGGGTATATAAATGAAATATCTTTAATTAAGCAGCTACAAAAGCATATTGATAAAATTGATATCAAAAAAATGCCTATAGAAAATAAAATTAAGTCTGAAATAAAACGTTTTAAAAAATTTCAAAGCATGGTGACAGGTAAGAATGATAATATCAACATAAACGATATTGATATAAAAAATTATGCCAAATTTTTATTAAGGGAGGGTGGCATACAAGAGAAACGAGAAATAATGGCATGTTTTAAATCATCAATTATTATTAACAATAAAATAGCCTCACTGGACTAAGAAAAACCCCATTTAATCATTTTCTATTTTCTTTCTAGTATGCTATAATTTTCATATGATAACCAAGAAACAAAATAAGGTACTAGCTTATATAAAATCATACATGGGAGATAAGGGTTACTCCCCATCGCTTGAGGACATAAGGAAACATTTTAAATTATCCTCTGTGTCTACTGCTCATCATTATATAAAAAAATTAGAGGAAAACGGATATCTAGAGAAAGAAAATAATCATCCTAGATCTATACATCCTTCTGATGTGGGAATGACAAATATAAAAATAGTTGGTTCTATAACCGCAGGCCAACCGATAGAAGCTATAGAATATAACTTTGGAACTATTGCAATACCAAACAGAGAATTAGATAATAATAGTAATTATTATGCTCTTAAGGTTTCTGGAGAAAGCATGATAGATGAAGGTATTTTTGATGGTGATCTAGTATTAATAAAAAGACAAGAGACAGCAGATGATGGGCAAACTGTAGTCGCTGTTATAGATGATAATGAAGCTACACTAAAAAAAATATATCGAGAAAAAGGAAGAGTTAGATTACAGCCAGCAAATAAAACAATGCTACCTTTTTATAGAAAGGTAGTTGAAATACGGGGGATTGTTGTAAAAATAATAAGAGAATTAGAGGATAATAATAGCTATAGTAAATTTATTGATATTATAAAAAATGAACCTATAACATTAAACTCTACAAGAAAATCTACAACAGAAATTAATACTAAAGCCAAGCCCTTTGTGCAATGGGTTGGTGGTAAACGTGAAATGATAGCACAGTACAAGAAGTATATACCTAAAAAATTTAATAACTATTTTGAACCATTCTTAGGGGGCGGTGCTATGTTTTTTTATCTCCAGCCAAAACAAGCGGTATTAACAGATAATAATATAGAATTAATAAAAACATATGAGGCTGTTAGAGATAATCCCGAGGGCGTAATAAATATTCTATTGGAATTAAAATCTAGACACTCCAAAGAATTTTATAGCATGGTAAGAAGTGTAGATAGAGGCATGGATATGTTTTTAGAGTTAGACAATACTGAAATAGCTGCTAGAATGATATTTCTTAATCAAACATGTTTCAATGGTCTATACAGAGTAAATAAAAATGGACAGTTTAATGTACCTATAGGTAGTTCCCTAAATCGTTTGATATGTGATGAAAATGGTATAAGAAATACTAGCAAGTTATTGCAAGATGTTATAATTAAATATTCAGATTTTGACGATACTCTATCAGATGCAAAGAAAGGAGATTTTATTTATCTTGATCCACCATATTATCCTGTCTCAGCCTTTTCTGATTTTACAAGATATACTAAAGAAAAATTTTATCAAGAAGATCAAATTAGACTTAAAAAAAAGATAGATAAATTAAATAAAATGGGTTGTAAAATAATGCTATCTAATTCAAATTGTGATTTTATAGAAAAATTATATTCAAATTATAAACAACACACTGTTTTATCTAGTAGGTCTTTGAACTGTAAAAAAGATAAACGAGGTAAAGTCACAGAATTACTCATTACAAACTACTAAATATGAGATTTATAGGAAATAAAGAAAAATTGTTAGATGATATATATCAGGCTGTATCAGATAAGAACATAAGCAAGGGTGTCTTTTGTGATTTTTTTGCTGGCACTTCCAATGTGGGTAGATATTTTAAACAAAAAGGATTCAGAGTTATATCATCAGATCTTTTGTATTTTTCTTATATTCTACAAAAAGCCTATATAATGAATAATGGCGAGCCAAAGTTTACAAAGTTAATTAAAGAAATAGGACATTCTAAAAAAAGGTTTTTTTCTTCATCTTTTGATTCAATCAGAGATCACTTAGATGATTTGAATGGAGTCGAAGGTTTTATTTATAAAAATTATACCGAAGAAGGAACGCGTGATAATACTCATGTGAGAAAATACTTTACTGCCGAAAATGGTAAGCATATAGATGCTGTTAGACAAAAAATTGAAGAATGGAAAAACAATAAAATCATAACAACTAAGGAATATTTTGTTTTATTAGCCGCCCTTATAGAGAGCGTGCCATTTTATTCAAATATATCTGGTGTATATGGTGCTTTTTTAAAACAATATGACCCGCGAGCACTAAAAAAGCTCAAAATAAAACCAATGCAATTTTATGGTGGAGAAAAAGATCATAAAGTCTATAATGGTGATAGTATGAAGTTAATAGGAAAAGAAAGATTTGATATTTTATATATAGATCCTCCTTATAATAATAGACAATATGCACCTAATTATCATATATTAGAAACTATAGCAAAGTATGACTCCCCAGAAATAAAAGGTGTTAGTGGTATGAGAAATTATGAAAATCAAAAATCAGATTTTTGTAATAAAAATAATGCTTTACTAGCTTTAGAAAAGATAGCTAGCACCGCTAAATATAAGCATTTAATATTAAGCTATAATTCAGAAGGAATTATGGCAAAAGATGATATATTAGGTGTATTGAAAAAATTTGGAGAAGTAGAACTAAAGAATATAAATTATAGGAGGTTTAAAAGTAATAGTAATGGTAAATCAAAAGATAAAAAATTAATTCAAGAGCAATTATATTTATTGACTAGCAAGTAATTTATCTATTACTACTTTAAAAATCTCTGGTGCGTTTGGTCCAAGTATCATCGCGCCTTTTTCGTTTAAATAAAATCCAATCTCTTTTTCTTCTATTGATTCTTTTTTATCACCAGCAATAACAACAGTTCTTACTATAGATTTTGGTTTATATGAAGGCTTAATCATTTTATCTTCTATATAATCATAATTTTTGAGTTCAGCTATACCTTTCTTTCTAGTAGAGTATTTTTTACCTTCAACATTTATTATTTCTTTTCTATCTACATCGTAAATTATCAAATCTGGTAAATAAATAATAGCTTTTTTATTTCCAGCTTTATATTCTTCCTTTCTACCCTCTTGATATTTCTCTATAGCAACTGGTTTACCATCTGGGTATATAAAATAACTACGTTCAGTGCCACCATGATTAGAATATACAATCAAACTATTGGTATATTCTAATAATGCCACATGCAAAAATATTGTACCTAATTTTTCCTGGGTTGTTTCATAATGCCAATAATTAGGTTTAGTATTTACTTTTGGCACAGTGAGTCCGGCTAGTTGTATATTTAATTTATTGGCAATCTGTATAAATTTATTATCACGACCTACATGTTTTTGTTCTAAACCATGCCTAGTAATAATAATTGGTTTTTTCTTCTCCCATTTTCTAATACATTGAGCAATAATAGATAAAGCACCTATATTAGGATCATAATCTAAACCTGTTTGGTTATATAACCTACCAGACACTTTTATAGCGTCAGACTCTACTATTATTTCTATCGGAACATTACCCTTGGGTGGTTTTCTCATGGTTTTTTTAAAATCAACCAATTCATCAATATTCTGGAATGGAACCATTAGCTTATCATCTATCTCTTTTCCAATAATTTCAACCTCAATTGCTCTTAGCATTCGTGTGCCAAAGACATTTGTTGCTGTTGGCTTTTTGTTTTCAGGGGTTAATAGATTATATAGCATTATCTTTTTTATTCCAGGATAGAAAAAATCAACGTAGACAAATTTGCTACAACGTTGGTACACGCCGGTATTTCTAGACTCCGCATCAGTTGTTTTTGTTTCCTCAATTGCATACAGAGGAATATCGTTATTATTTGGTTTTTCTTTTTTAAGAAATATTAAAAAATCTACAAAGCTAGAATCACCACTTATGATACTAATAAAAATTCTCCGAAAGCCTTCACTTGATGCGCCCGTCACTTCGTATAACGAGGTAAACAAATTATTTTCTATGATTGGTAATATTTTAAGAGTATCTAGTTTAACTGAAAAATTACCATCATCAGCTAATTTTTTTAGTATTGCCATTATAACCTCGTGTTTTGGCATTTCTTCAGTCAAAATCCAAAGATTGTTCATTTTGATATGGTTCATTATTAATACGTAAATATATTTTATTAACCTAAACATTCAGCTCTAATTTGTTTATTATACTAGATGTAAAATAATAAAACAAAAATGTTTCAATAAAAAATTTAAAAAGGAATATCATCTGGGTTGATTTCTTCTTCGTCTTCACCAACACTCTCATCAACGCTGTTAGTTTCTTGATAATCTGCTTCTTCTATATTATTTATACTCTCAAGCATTGATTTAACGCTAATTTCTTCTTCTTCGGTAATATCGCTTCCAAACTCAGCATCTATTTTCTTTTCATTCTTTATTTCCTTAATCATTTCTATATAATCTTTAGTGGAAAAAGTTTTTTCATCAACCTTAACAATGATTTCCCCATCTTTATTTTTTTCAAATCTTAACTTCATATGCTATTATTTAAAATTTTTTAAATTATATTTTTTAAATCTTTTTTTAATTGAGGGCTTACCTCCGTCTGTTATCTTCGCTATATGATCAACAACATTGATATTATTAATCTTGCCTTCAAGTGGATTTGAGCTTATTTTTATTTTGCCATTATTATTTTCACAAAGTATTACATTTTGAGCATCACCAGCCATTGGTATTGTGGCATTATGAGAAACAAAAATAATTTGTTTCTTATTCTTCATCTTCTTAATAGATTTTACAAGCCCTTCATTAATATAACTTGTTGCGAGATTATCCTCTGGCTGATCTATAATTAGAGGTGCACGATCTTCCTCAAAATTTAATATTAATTCTAAAATAATTGAGGTTTTAAGACCAGGACTCAAACCATCAAAATCCCTTCCCTTTGGATCTTTAATTTTATAACTAATTTTATCATTTTCAACAAAATCTGCGTAAATTTTTTCTTTAATTAACTTATATGTAGCACCACTTCCTTTTTGGCTTCCCTTAAGAATGCTACTAAAATTACCCCTAAACAGATTCTCGGGTAAAATATTATCAAATTCTTTAATCCCTTTTGCATTTAATAAAAGTTTATTAAGTTCATCTCTTAATATTTCCTTGTTTAACTCAAATTTATTTTCTATAGATAATGTATGATTATTAATTTCAACTTTATTTGATTCGGCTTCTATTGAGTACTCCGAGATTTGTTTTAATGTTTCTTCAAATTTTAATAGATAATCATAATATCCTTTCATCTTATTTATAAGTGAATCAAAATATTGTTTTTTTTCCTGTGATTCTCCTTCTCTCTCTTGAAGCTCTTTATCTACAGCAAGCTTCTTATCTTGAATTGTTTTCTTTATGTTAATTTCAAGAACAGAATAATTTCTCATTTCCTGGAGCTCATCTTTCAGATCCTGAATGATTTTTTTATTATGTTTAACAAATGGATTATTAGTTAATTTTGTATCTAAACTATTTAAAAATTCCATATCTTCTTCTTCGTCAAAATCACTATAATCTGTATATTCTACAGAGCTTATGGTAGCCAAAAATTTTTTAAGTATATTCTCATTTACTTTCTCAGATACTATTAAAGATGCTAATACGGGGATTCTTTTTATCTCTGCCTCTAACGTTTCCATTTTCTCCACCGCATTAAATAAAGAATCTAAATGTTCTTTTAACTTTTCTAGACCCTTCTCAATTTTTTTCCTTGCAACATTATTTTCAGGGAGCATTTTTTCTATAATTGGTATATCATTAATTTTTTTATCTTCCCTCGTTACACTTATTATAAAATTTTGTTCTATAAAGTGTGGATCCAAACCATCTGGATAGTTTATCTTTATACGATTAACTTCGTATTCTTTATATTTACTATCCTCAAAACTAGATTCTGTTATTTTTCTATATAAAGAATCAGCAAGCAAAGTCTTGCCACTGGATGATTCACCAATTATCACATTTAATCCCGGAGTCAAATTAACATTTATATCAATCTTATCACCTTGCAATTGTATACCTTTAATTGATTCTTGCCATTTTTTAGGTTTTTCATGGCTATACTCTAATCGTGAACTATCTGATAATGATAATCTTAATCCTCCAAATGTTGGTGTTGCAAATATCCAAGTAGGTATAAACCCATATTCTTCTTTGCTCTTTGGTTTTGGATACACAGAAGGATTGTAGTTGTCTGTGCAAGTTATTAGATTAACAAATTCCTGAACACCAAGTCTTTCAAGATATTCTTTCGTTTTCTCGGTCTTTTTATCGGATCTTGATGTGAACCCATCAAAAAAATTGTAATAGATACTTCTCTCCATGGCATTATCGAACTCCTTACCTTTAGGCATGGCCTCATCAAAAGTCGAATGAGTTTGTCCGCCATGTGGCAATAGAATAAAATCATATTCATCAAATACTTCTATTATCTGTTGAATGATTGGAATATTCTTATCTGTTCGTGATGGTGTTTTATTTGGATATAAAATATCAAGCTTAGAATTTATATCTTTTATACTCTTTGAATCAATTTCCTTACCATCAAAATTAAAATATATATGACAATGATAAGCTTTTGTAGGTTCGTCTTGATGCGTCTGTATATGAAGTTCAACTCCAAGTATTAGATTATCTCCTATACTTTTTGCGGCTTTCAGGTAAACTTTCTCGTTTATTGTGTTATGATCCGTGAGGGAAATTAAAAAATCATCGCCTTGAGCTTTTTCTCTGACATTCTTAATTAGTGTATCCAAGTCATAATTTTCATTAAGGCTGCTTGGGTCACCAGATGTGTGTATATGTAAGTCTAAATAAACTGGATTCATAAGTTATAATCTTTTAATTTTAGCTTTGATCATAGTCATACATCAAACATAGCATAAAAATTATGAGAAATCTATATAATACACAAAAACACCCAAATTGGGTGCTTCTTCTTAATATAAGGTCATCGTGCTAGCACGATGTGGCGGAGAGAGAGGGATTCGAACCCTCGATCCCGAACAAACGGAATAACACCTTAGCAGGGTGCCGCATTCAACCACTCTGCCATCTCTCCAAAGTTGAATAATATATAAAATGTAGCTAATCTTTGAACTGGTGTCCCCGGCAGGAGTCGAACCTACGACCTTTTGGTCCGCAACCAAATGCTCTATCCACTGAGCTACGAGGACTGGCGGAGAGTAAGGGATTCGAACCCCTGGAACCTTGCGGTTCAGTGGTTTTCAAGACCACCGCATTCGACCACTCTGCCAACTCTCCATAATGTCTTAAGACTGCTATATGATAGTATATTATTGACTTTTTGTAAAGACTAGTTCTTGGCGATTGTCAGGCAAACAATTTTGGTATAATTAAGCTTTTTTAGAACCTTAGATGCCTGATTGAGTGTTGAGCCAGTAGTCACCACATCGTCTATTAATAATATATTAGGTCGTTTATTTGGAACGACTTTTTTGTTTATAGCAAAAATATCAGCTACATTTTTTTGACGAGCTGTTTTATCTAGTTTAGCTTGAGCAGGATTATTTTTAGTTCTAATAAGAAGAGGAGAGTAGTCTAGTGACAATCTCTTGGCTAATTGTTTGGCTAGAATCTCTGTTTGATCAAAACCCCGTTGGCGTTTTTTATTTTTATGCAAGGGTGCATTAACAACTATAGTATTTTTGTCTAAATTTAATCGGCGAGCTTGTTTTTCTAGAATATCTATTAAAAGCTCTGCTAGATTTTCTAAATAATTATATTTGTAGTTTTTAATTATTTTTTGAACTAATTTATCTTGATAATTACAACAATTATAACAAGCCTCAAAATATAATTTATTTTTGTCAGGCCAGCTGATAGTTTTCAGATCATCTAATAAGATATCATTTAGACAAAAACCACAACACAGTGATCCTTCTCTATTACAGCCTAAACAAAATTGAGGCCATATAAAATCTAGCAAATTGTTGAGTAATTTTTTCATTTTTTAACCCCCTCCGGCTCCCCCTTAACAGGGGGAGTGCCTTTTCTACCTAGCTCCCGCTTTCTAATTTTTATTTGTTTTTTTATATCACCATGAGTTTTTTCAATATCATTTATGATATTTGAGTTTGTATATCTTAAAACTTTGATACCAGCAAAATTTAATCTATCACTTCGAGCTTGATCATAATCTGATTGGTCTTTTATATAATGGATACTACCGTCTATTTCTATTGCTAAAAATAACTTAGAACAATAAAAATCCAAAATAAACTGGTCTATTGGCCTCTGCCTTGAAAATTTATAACCAGTTTTTTTATTATTTAAAATTTCTTGCCAGATTTTATTTTCAGCTCTAGTAGGATTTTGTCTATTTTGTCTAGCAAAAGTTTTTAAATCTAAATTGTAATTTATTATCCCTCTTTTATTTCTAAACATAAAAATCGCCTTTCTTTCTTCTTTCTTCATTATAGTCTTCTAAGCTTTCTTTGGCAAGATGGTTTGAAAAAAAGTCCCCCTGTTAAGGGGGATTTAGGGGGTTATTTAACTTGTATCTTGTAGCCCAGGCCACCCTCTCTGGCTGCGCCATTCACCTTGTCTTTCTCCAGACTAATTTTTATTTTTTTAGTGGGTTTATCTAATAAATTATGAGCTAAAACGTTAGATATATGTTGATCTACTAACCTTTTTAAACTACGGGCGCCTTCTTTGAGGATATCAGGTTGTTTTAATAAGTGATTTATAATTTTAGTATCAATATCTATATTTATACCTTGTTCATTTAATCTTCGAGATAAATCAGCTAATTCTTTTTTGATTATTTTTCTAGCAGTGTTTTTATCTAATGGCTCAAAAACAATAATATTATCTAAGCGGTTACTAAACTCAGGAGGAAAATGTTTATGCAATGAAGCGAGTATTTCTTCAGACTTCTTTTTAAAACTAGATTTATTTTTATCAGTTTCAAAGCCCATAACTGCCTCTTGATTGAATATATTTAAACCAACATTTGAAGTCATGGCAATAACGCAATTTCTAAAATTAATAGTTTTTCCGGTAGCATCAGTCATTTCTCCCTCTTCTAAGATTGGCAAGAGTAAGTTGAAAACATCTGGATGAGCTTTTTCTATTTCATCAAATAATATTAGGCTATATGGTTTATTTTTAACCATATCAGTTAATTTATTGCCTTCTCGATAACCTACATAGCCAGCTGGAGAGCCAATTAATTTTGAAATATTAAATTTTTCAGAAAATTCTGACATATCAATACGAAGGAGATTTTTTTCACCACCAAATACATGTTTGGCAATTTGTTTAGCGGTAGCTGTCTTTCCTACGCCACTGGGCCCTAAAAACATAAAAGAAGCTAATGGTTTATTTTTATTATTTAAACCAGTTTTAGCTTTACGAATATTATGTGATATCTTAGACAAAGCTTTATCTTGACCAAAAATATCTTTAGCGATGCTATTTTCTAATTTTAATAGTTTTTTACTCTCATTGGTAGTAATAGAGGATAGAGGTATGCCAGTAATTTTAGACAAGACAAGCTTAATATCATCTTTAGTAATTTGACCTAAGTTTTTATTTTTTACTTTATCTTGTTGAGCTTTTAGGCGTAATAATTTTTCTAATATTTGCTCTTCTTGTTCTTTGTATTCTAAAGCTTCTAAATATTTTTCATCTAGAATGGCTTGTTTTTTATTAGCTTGTTCTTGAGTTAATTCACCTTGAAGTTTTTTTATTTTTTTGAGTAAACCATGTTTAGTTTTTTTCACTCTAAGACGAGCAGCTGCTTCATCTATTAAATCAATAGCTTTATCGGGTAGTTTCTTATCCGGCAAAAAGCGTTTGCTAAGTTCTACAGCGGTTTTTAAAGCTTGATCATCAATAGATACATTATGAAATTTTTCATAATTACTTCGCAGACCTTGTAATATTTGATAGGCTTCATCGTCAGAAGATTCCTCAACAATTATAGCTTGAAATCTTCTTTCCAGAGCTTTGTCACTTTCAATATGTTTTTTGTATTCTTCAAAAGTAGTAGCACCAATACATCTTAAATGACCACGAGATAGGGCAGGCTTTAGTATATTAGCTGCATCTAGAGAGCCAGTAGTTGCTCCAGCGCCCATGATGGTATGTAATTCATCAATAAATAATATAGTGTTAGGATTTTTTTTAATATCAGATATAACCTGCTTCAATCTATTTTCAAATTCACCTCTATACATAGTGCCGGCTATTAGACTAGAAATATCTAAGTTTAAAATAGTTTTATTTAACAATACATCTGGTACTTTATTTTCAGTAATTCTTTTAGCTAGACCTTCTATAATAGCAGTTTTTCCTACACCGGCATCACCTAGCAATATTGGATTATTTTTTGTACGACGAGAAAGTATTTCTATTAGTCGGTCAATTTCTTTGGCACGACCTATAACTGGATCAATATCTTTTTGGACTTCATCGCTAGTTAAATTAATAGTGAAGCCTTCTAAATTATCAATACCTTCATTATCTTCATCTAAAATATTTTCAATTTCTTTGAGCTCTTCATCAGTTGTAAGGGCGCTAAATTTAGAAGTGCTTTTTAAGATAAGATTAAGATGTTGTTTAAGATTTTGCAGGTTTACTTTAGCTTTTTGTAATATTTGAGTAGTTTTTTCGTCAGAACTTTGGCTAATTCCCCATAATAAATGTTCAGTACCAATATATTTGTGTTTATGTTTGTAGGCTGTAACAACTGCTTTTTCAATAATTTTTTGTGTTTCTATGGATGGTTGAGGTAAGGTTTCCCCCAGGGGATCCTCTCTCGCTTCGCGATTCACCTTGTCAGGATTAATAGCTATGCTTTGGTAAGAGCTATGTCCCGCCATGTGTAAAAAATTAATATCAATGTTTTGTTTTATTAAAATATCAGAGCCCAAAGACCCCTTAGTTTTTATTAATGAAATTAATAAATCAGCTGGCTCTATATTTTTGTGCTTTTTACTAAAAGCAGTGTTTTGTGCATTAATCAGCACCTGTTTGAAGTGCTGAGTAAATTTATTTAATATATTTTGAGTATTATTTAGCATATTTTTGTTGTCATTTCGACCGAAGTGGAGAAATCTAGTTTATTAATTTTTAAATAGTAGATCCTTCGACTTCGCTCAGGATGACGACGGATGTCATCACATGTTTCTTAAAGCTTTTATCCTTTCGGTTACTGGAGGATGAGTAGAAAATAATTTAGCCATACCTTTGCGCTTGAAAGGGCTAGAAATATAAAGGTGGGCTGTAGCCTTATTTGCTCTTTTTAGTGGTATATTTTGAGCAGATATTTTTTCTAAGGCGCTAGCTAATCCTTCTGGATAGCGAGTTAAAAGAGAGGCAGAAGCGTCAGCTAAAAATTCTCTTTTCCTAGACACGGCCATTTGGATTAATTTAGCAAATAGTGGCGATAAGATAGCTAAGACAATACCGACTATCATTAAAATATTACCTTTATTATTATCACGGCCTCGGCCTCGGAATATAAAACTACGCATCATCCAATCAGCTAATAGTGTAATAATACCTACGCAAACTATTACCACCATCATTAATCTAATATCGTAATTTTTAACGTGAGATAATTCATGAGCTATAACTCCTTCTAGCTCTTCATTTTTAAGGTTTTTCAATAACCCAGTTGTAACAGCAATAGAGGAGTGGGCTGGATCTCGACCAGTTGCAAAAGCATTCATAGATGAGTCTTCTATAATATGGACTTTAGGCATAGATAAACCAGCAGTAATACTAAGATTCTCTACCATACGCCAAAGATAAGGGTTGTCATTTTTTTTGATTTCTTTAGCTCCAGCTGTACTTAGGGCTATTTTGTCGCCAGCGAAAAAACTCATAGCACTCATACCAGTTGCAAATATAGTAGCTGGTATAATCATGTAATAGCCACCTTCAGAATACTGAGCCCAGGCCCAAACCATTCCGGCTATAACCAATACAAAAAGGATCATTAAGGCTAAACTTTTGCGTTTATTACTATCTATTTGTTTGTACATTTTTTCTTGTTTTTATTAGTTTTTGTAAGCTTAATATAACAATATTAAAGCTTATTTGTCAATAATTTTTTTTCAAATCCCTCCCCAGCCCTCCCTTTGACAAGGGAGGGAGCTTAGTTTGTTTTTTGATTAATTTTTATACAAAAAAGCCCCCTTGACAAAGGGGGCAATCCCGCGTAGTGGGATGGGGGATTTGGAAGTTTAGAATTTTACTTTTACGTTTTCTTTTTCTTTTTCATCAATAGCAAAGAAATCCCAAGCTTTAAATTTCAGCATGCCAGCCACTAGGTTGTTTGGAAATACTTCAATTTTAGTATTGAAATCTCTAACTTGCCCGTTATAGAAACGACGGGAAGCTTGAATTTTATTTTCAGTATCAGAAATTTCATCCTGAAGTTGTAGAAAGTTTTGTGAAGCTTTTAAATCTGGATAGCTTTCAGCTACAGCAAAAAGACTTTTTAGAGTTTCAGACAACATATTTTCAGCCTTACCTTTTTCTCCAATACCTTTAGCATTCATAGCATTAGCTCTAGCTTCGGTTACTTTAACCAGAACTCCTTCTTCATGTTTCATATAACCCTTCACTGTTTCCATTAAATTTGGAATCAGATCATAACGACGTTTTAATTGTACATCTATGTCAGACCAAGCCTCTTTAACTCGGTTTTTTAGCCTAATTAGGCTATTATAGACGCCAATTAGCCATAAAACTAGTAATACTATTACTACTAATATGATAATCAAAACATTATTCATAGTGTTTAAGTTTAAATTATTTAAATTAATAATATAATTCTACCTTGCGTTACTTTGTTAGTCAATAAAATAATTAAGCTAGCTTGGAGTGTATTTTTTAGTAAATATTACTATTTGTAATAAAATGTGGTATAATATATCTACTATCTGTCTACTAATAGATAGGAGATTAAAATAAAAACTATGTATAAAGGAATTAAAAATTGGCACCTGTCAGTTTTGGTAGGTATTATTTCAATTATTAGCGTTGCTCTTATTCAACAATATGCCTCGGCGCAATGGAATGACCCTATAGGACTACCAGGGGAGACTAGTGGTTTTCGTTTGGTGGTAAATCCCATGACAGAAGATTTATTACTTAATGGGCATGATTTAGTAGATAGTAATTTACTAATTGATGGTGATGGACTGCAAGTTATCCAAGTATTTAATGGAGGAGAAATTTGTTTTGAAGATGATTGTATAGGCTCTTGGGATGAAGATAATGGAGTTTTTAATCCTATGAGAGAAGATTTAGATTTAAATAACTTTGTTATTAGAGATAATACTAATTTAGATTTTATTTTAGAACCAGGCGGTTATGGTTTAGAAATTATAGGAGACCAAAGAGGTGTCTATGGTAGTTCTGGTAGTTTTTCTGGAGTAGGAGTATACGGTCAAGCAACCAGTGGAGAGGGAGATGGTGTATGGGGCGTTGGTTCTCCGCACGCTGGTGGTACGGGTATCTATGGTGAGGGTTATAGTGGCCTCAAAGGATCTGGTTTACAATATGGAGTTAAAGGCGTAGTGGCTGACAATAGTACTTTAGGAGATAGTGCAGGTATTCAAGGAGAAAGAAATGTTGGTGATTACGCTGGTTATTTCGTTGGTCGTGTTACTATTGATGGTTCAAATACTCCTAGTTATGAACATATTTTAGAACTTTTTGACAATACTGACGTTATTTTAAGGCTAGATAGTAATGCTAAAACTAACACAGCTCAGGTGGAATTTGTTAGGGGTGATGTTGTGAATACTGATTATTCTTGGATTGGTCCAACTGACAATGATACTTTTGATTTTTGGACAACAGAAAATATTCCTATGACTTTTGGCATTAATAATACCGAAGTATTAAACATCAGCACAACTGGTAATTTAAGTACAACTGGCACCATACAATCGGGTTCATATAGTACAATGCCAATTTGTAATAATGCAAATTATGGTGCTCTAGGTTGGCAGCTAGATTGCGGAACAGGTGCCGGCTGTTTAGAGGTTTGTACTGAAACAGGCTGGCTTCAAGTGGCTACTAATTAAATATATTAAATAATATAAACTTATGTTTAAAAGAGTAAATAATTGGCATTTGTCAGTTCTAGTGGTTATTGTATCAATATTTAGCTTAGCAGTGGTACAACAGTATGCAGAAGCTCAATGGCAAGAACCAGGTGCTTTACCTGGTGGTACGCCAGCTAATAATTTAGTTGTCAATCCAATGATTGAGGATTTACAGATAGGTGGTTAGCGAATAATAGGAACATATTTGAATATTGATGCAGATAATTCTTTAAATGATAATAAAATATTAAGTATCTCAGATGGTATGAAGTTGTGTCTAAATGATGATTGTATAGCTGCTTGGCCAAGTACTGACGGTTTATGGACAGATCATTTGAACGGTGTTTGGTATGCTGATAGTGTTGGTATAGGTGTTGAGCCAGATCAGAACTATAATTTAACGTTAGGAGGGGCTACTAAAGGTAGTTTATTACAATTAAAACATGGTTTAATTTTGAATACCACAGGTGATTTATTAATTGAGGCATCAGAGGATGTTTATTTTAATAATAAAGTGGGCATTGGTACTAATTCTCCAAACAAGAATTTACATATTTTGTCACCTTCTGGAGAAAATGCAGAGATAGATATTCAAAGTGGATCTGAAGCCTATTGGGGAATATATCAAGATGAAACTACTGCTGATCTTCGTTTCTGGAATGGAAATAATAGAGTAACTTTTACTGACGATGGTAGAGTAGGTATAGGGACTATAGATATTGATTCCGATGCTTATCTACATGTTGATAAGGGTCCAGGAGAAAATTATGCTGCCTGGTTTAATGGTAATGTAATTTTACAACATAATACTGGTGAGCCATATAATTATTTACAAATTGATCATTTATCACTTGGTATAACAACACCTCCTGAGGAAGATTGTGATGGGCCAGTAGATAAGGGAAGAATGATTTACTCTTACGCAAACAAGCAATTACATATTTGTGATGGTGTTTGGCTATCTGTAACTTTAAATTAATATTTATTTTTAAAACCGCCCGTTCGACTTCTCCCCTTCGGCCTCGAGCTCAGGGCCGAGAGGTCAGGGCGGTTTTCTTGTTGCCTAATAGTCTTTTATGGTATAATAGGCTTATTAATAATAAAATTTAATATAAAATTATGTTTAAAAAAGTAAACAATTGGCATTTATCTTTTTTGATAATTATAGTGTCAGTTTTGAGTGTATCTATTGTACAAAAATATGCTATAGCTGCCTGGCAGGAGCCTACTAGTGTTCCTGGTACTACAGCAAATCAAAATATTGTCTTAAATCCAATGACTACTAATTTAGATTTAGATGAATATTTATTAACAGGCTATAGCGTTGATATAGATGGTGATGGAAGCAATGCTATTACTTTAAAAAATGGTGCTAATTTATGTTTTGGCGCGAGTGATTGTCGTAATACTTGGCCAACAGAATCTACTCAAATATGGAGTGATAATGATGTTGGTATTGATTATGTAAATGTTCAAAATCCAAATGTAGGTATTGGTACGGATGCTCCTAGTGAATTCTTCCATGTTAGTGGCGGTAATATGTTAGTGAGTGACGGTAGTATTATTATGGATGATGATGTTAGTATTCAGGGCTTTCATAAAAACAGCTTCGTTAATATTATGTATTTAGAGAATGACACTGGCGATCTCGTTTTAGCTGGCGATGATATTAATTTTCAAGATTTAAGTGGTAATAGTTTAGTTTACGTTGATGACATAGGAACTATTGCTAATGTAGGCATTGGTACTAATATTCCTAATAAGTCTTTGCATATTAAGACACCTGCTAACATTAATGCTGAGATTAATTTAGAATCAGGCACTAATACTCACTGGGGAATGTATCAAGATGAAACTACTACTGATCTTCGTTTTTGGCATGATGACGATGTTGTGGTATTTGATAGTGCTGGTTATGTAGGTATTGGTACTAGTAATCCAAATCATCAATTGCATGTTGAGTCAACTAATGAAAATGCAGTGTATGGAGAAGCTCAGTTAACTGGTAAATATGGTGTTCTGGGAGAAAATACAGTAAGCGGGGGCTTTGGTTTAGGGGGTATTGGACAATATGGCATTAGAGCTGAATCTAGTATTGCTGGAGGAGCTGGTTTATTAGCTTTTCAAGGTTCTAGTGATTATGCGGGCGTGTTTCGTGGAGCCTTAAGACTTTATAATGCTGGTAGTAATAATGCTTATTTACATTTAGCTACTGTGTCTGTTGATCCACCTACTACAGATTGTGATTCTATTGATGAAACAGGTAGGATGATTTATAATTCTGCGGATGATCAATTGTTTATTTGCTCAGGCAGTAGCGGTTGGAGCTATCCAGATATGCAGGTTGTTATCGAAAAAAAATAATTTTAATTTTAAAATTTAAGTTTTTATATATCAATGAAGTCTGACTTTCATTTCCATTTTTATAGTCGTATAGTGATTATGGCTGTTTTAGCAGTTTCATTGTTTTTGATTCAAAAATCAGTAACTAGCACTGCCGAAATAACTGATTATCCCTATCCAATTGGAGGTTGGGCTTGGTCTTCAGCAGCTGGTTGGCTTAGTTTAAATTGTTATAATGATTTTGATACTCCAGGTACAGCTTCTTCAACTTGTGAAGCTGTAGGGGGCTTGGATTATGGCTTAGAAGTAGATACATCAGGCAATGTAGAGGGCTGCATTTGGGCTGGTAATGCGCTTAGTGGGGCAGGTGCTCCTTTGGGATGGGTTTGTTTTTCTGATCAAGATCTTTCGAATGGGCCAAATTATGCAGTAGTAACTTCTACTACACATTTAAATGCTCTAGCTAGTACCACTTTTGCTAGTATTATTAGCCAAGAGGATTGGCGTTGTTCTGGTGGAGCTGACGATGGTATATCTTGCTATGAAAATGCTAATTGTGCTAGTGGTAACTGTGCTTTTGCAGCGATAGATAATGAAGCTTGGAAATTAGGTTTTCCGATTGCTTCTCCAGCAGATGCTGATGATGATGCTCCAAGCGCAGATAATCCATTGGAAGGTTGTTTTAATTGTTATGAAGAGTATGAGTATGCTTGTAGTATTGATCGTAGCGTTTGTATTGATGATAGTGGATGTCTACCCACAGGTGATCCAGCTGTAGCTCAAACTTGCTCTGTTATTACAGCTGTAAATAAAAATTGTGAAAATTGTTTAGAATATTTTTATTATCCAGGTCAGTGTGATAATTCAGGTGGTGACGGAAGTCATACATCTTGTCAGAATGCCGATGATTGTACTGTAGTTAGTGAGACATGCGAAGAAATAAGCACTTGTTATTATAATATAGAAAGCGCATGCGAAATACTCAGTGATTGTACACAGTATGGTACTTGTTCAGGAGGATCCTGTACGCTCAATCCTTCTATTAGCTGTATTAGTGATTTAGATTGTGTTAATTCTTGTATTTCCCGTCCAACTGGCTCCTTAAAAAAATTAATTGGGGCTTATAATTGTAGTGAGTGTACTATTGAGAATTATAATAATGTTTGCGGTATTAATACCTATCAAGGCAATATTAATAGTTGTGACTCTTGCGTAGATACTTATTATTCTCCAGGCGTTATGCTTGATCATAAATATTATAATCTTGATGTAGGTAATTTCCCGCCTGCTGATCCTAATGGAGAAAGGGCCAGTCTTTGTGGTTGGGGATGGAACGCTTGGGAGGAAGGTGGCCCTACCTATGGCTTGGGTTGGTTTCAATTTGGTCCTAGAGTAGTAACTTCTACTAAGCCTTATCTATCTGTAGATGGAGGAAACATTTACTCTAGAGGCAGTATTACAGGTAAATATCTACCTCCTTTTGGTCATTATAACGCTTCCTATCTTATTGAGTCAGGTGGAAGTATTACTAACTTTGTTAGTTCTAGTACTCTGGCTGGTATTTACCAAGGTGAGTTTCCTTATCGGCCAATGATTGATTTTTTTAGTCTGGGTGACGATGGTAAATATTCTAATGCTTTGGGTGAGATTGATCGTTATGGCTTAATTACAGATTTTAGTGGTGCCGCTGCGCTTGGAATTAATAAATATGGTTCAGATATTAGAGTTATTTCTAGTGTTGACTTTGAGGATAATACACCTAGAGATGGTGCTATTCACCACTATCAGCCTTCAAGTGGTTCAGTAACTGTAGAGGACCCTATAACAGTGCCAAGAGGTACTGATGGATTAGGGCGAAATGCTGCAGGTATAATTTGGGTAGAGGGTGATTTAATTATCAATGAAAATATTGAGTATGATTTAGTTGGTGTTGAAAATTTAATTAGTATTCCATCTTTGGTTTGGGTAATAGAAGGAGATTTAAAAATTAATTATTCGGTTACTGATTTGGCAGGTACTTTTATTGTTTTGGGAGATGGTAATTCTTGTGCCTTTACACCGCCAGACGTACCAGATCCTCATTGTGGGCAAATTATTACTTGTGTAGGTAATACTACGGATTGTGCTATCAATCCATTGACTATTTCTGGAAATGTTATGGCAAAATATTTTGACCTAGGAAGATATTATATAGACCCAGCTACTGGTCAGGCAGCAGAAAGTTTTATAAACGATGGACGCCTTCAAGCTAACCCACCACCTGGTTTTGAAGACTTTTCTAGCGTTATCCCCAGATTTAGTGATTATTAAAATATTTTTTGGATTAAAAGGGTGAAATATGTTATAATTATATAAATATTTAGAGAATTTTAAATAAAATTAAACAAAAATATGGGTTTATTTTCTAGTACTACTAGTTATTTAGGAATTGACATTGGCACATCTAGTATTAAGATGGTTGAGCTTGAAAATTATAAAAATCAAGCTAAATTAAAGACTTATGGTTATGCTGATATTTCTATAAACGTACTTAGTGGTGCTATAGATAAAAACAATCAAATTATAGCGGATTATATAATAGATATTGCTCAAAAATCTAATGTTCAAACTAGGCAAGTGGTAGCTGCCCTACCTACTTTTTCTGTATTTAATTTTATTATCAATTTGCCGCCCATGCCAAAGAAAGATTTATCTTCAGCAATAAAATGGGAGGCTAAAAAGTTTATTCCAGTACCCTTAGAAGAGATGATTTTGGACTGGAAAATACTTAATAAAAAGAAAGTTAAAAAAACAGATAAAATAACTAAAACAGTAGATGCAAAAGAAAGTTTACCTGAAGAATTAAACAAAGATTTTAAAGATGCTAAGGCAGATATTAATAGTAGCGCAAAAAATACTTTAAAGAATGAAGATAAATTAATCACTTCCAGCGCAGATAATAGTAATTATAGAATACTTTTGACAGCTGCTCCTAAAAATTTAGTAGCTCGTTATATAGATATTTTTAAAAGGGCTAAGTTGAATTTACTTAGTTTAGAAACAGAGGCCTTTGCTTTATCTCGTTCTTTGATTGGTAATGATAATTCAACGGTAATGATAGTAGATATTGGAGCTACTACAGCAGATATTTGTATTATAGAAGAAGGAGTACCAATTTTGAACAGAGGTATAGACACGGGCGGAGAATTTATTACCAAGACTATTATGAATAGTCTTAATATAAATAAAGAGAGAGCCGAGCAGTTTAAAAGGGATTTTGGTTTAGCAGGTGGAGGTTTTAAGAATGTTCCAGACACAATTCAAAAGTCTCTTAATTCTATTATCAATGAAATAAAATATGTTTTTGAATTATATCAGAGGCAAGGTAATAGTCGTATAGATAAAATTGTTTTGACTGGCGGTAGTGCATTTTTGCCAAGTTTACCAGAATATTTAGCAGAGCTTTTAAATATTCAAGTTATAGTTGGTGATCCTTGGGATAGAATAGTTTATCCATTGGATCTTAAACCAGCTCTTCAAGAGGTGGGGCCAAGAATGTCTACGGCAGTAGGATTAGCTATGCGTGATATTTAATTTATGGATAAAAATGGTGAGAAAAAAGGAATAAATTTAATGCCAGAGGATCTTAGGTCTAAGGAATCTAGCATTTTATCTAAAGTCAAAAATAAAGCAGAATTTGACTTTGATTTTGTATCACCAGATAAAGCCACTCAAAAGAAAGAAAAAGCTTCAGGGGCTTCTCTTTGGAGTAAATTAAAAAAAGTTTTTAATAAGCCTAAAAAATTTGGAGATAGCCTAGATAAACCTAAGCAAGAGCCAAAGAAAGATAAAGGTAGGCCAAAAATAATTTATAACCCTAATAAAAAGAAAAAAGATAAAGTAGAAGATAAGAAAGTAAAGACTACTTTACATATTCCAGATAAAGAAGCTAAAAAACCCATAAATAATTTTACTATAGATTATAAGGATGGTGTTTTAGGGGGCATTAAAGATGATAAAAAAGACGTGTTATCCAAAACTTCAGTGAAGGATGAAACTAAACCTAAGTCAGTTGAAAAAGTAAAGAAGTCATCTTTCCTTGATAAACTAAAAGCTTTTTTTGCTTCTAAGCCAAAGGCTCCCAAAGTAGTTAAGGTTCCAGCTAAGCCAATAATAGCTCAAGAGATAAAAGAAATTAAAAAAACTAAAAGTGATCAATTACCAAAACTTGATAAAGACAAGATTAAAGCTATTCCAGAGTTAAAAGATTCAAAACCAAAGACTTTTAAAGTTGAAGAAAAAGCTTCTGAACCAGTAAAACCTGAAGAAACTAAAACAAGTGATTTTTCTATTCCTATTATTCCAGGACTTCAAGATCAAAAGTTACCTCCTGTAAAAAATGAAGCTTCAAAATCAAAGAAAGACGCGCCTCGCGGCGACGCGGGAAAAAAACAAGTATTATCAAAATTTCATCAACCTCAACCAAGGATTAGAGCCAAACTTTTAGATAATGGAGGGGGTGTAGATTTAATCCCAGCTGCCGCTAGAACTAGAAGTTGGGGACAGATAATAAATTTATTATTAACTGCCATTTTAGGCTCAGCTTTTATTGTCGGTATATTCTATGGATTTTTGTTTTTTCAAGTTAAAAATGTAGAATTACAAAAAAATACTAGGTCAGATCAGATTACTACACTTGAAAAAAAGATTTTGGATTATGAAGATTTAAATAATGATATAAGTCAATTAGGTGACGAGATAAAAGCAGTACATAAATTATTGAGTTTTCATTTATATTGGACAAACTTTTTTCAATTGTTAGAAAAATATACCGTAGGTGAAATTTATTATTCTGGTTTAGCTGCTGGTAATAGCGGCGCTATAACTTTGCAGGCCGTTGGAAGAGATTTTGATTCAGTGGCTCGTCAGATTAAAGTTTTGCAACAGGAAGAGGCTTTAGAATTTGTAGTATCGGCAGATGTGTCGGCTGCTCAATATAATAAAGCTAATGCCAATGTAGAATTTGATATAACATTAGTATTAAATCCATTATTGTTTACATATAATCCAGATTATATTTACCACCCAGAGGGTGGTCACCCTTTGGGTGATGAAAGTGATAACGAAGAAGAGGGTGGCGAAGAATAAAATATTATTATGAAGAAAAATAAAAAAGAAATCGAGTTTGAGCAGCCTTCAGATTTATTATTACTGGCAAACCGTTATATAATATTTATTATAGCTTTTATTGTTTTGGCTATTTTATTAGCTAGTTATTTGTTTATATTAAAACCAAAGATAGATAATATTAGTATAGTTAATTTAGAAAATACAGAAGAATTGGATAGAAAAGTGAAGAATGAATTGTTACTTACAAAATTGGAAGAATTAGACGCAGAATATAAGGATATAATGTATAATCGTCAGTCAGATTTAGATTTATTAAAAAAGATAGTTCCTTATGGTGCTCAAACAGCTGAACTTTTTGTGATGTCTGATCTTTTGGCTAAAAAGCATAATTTTCAATTATTAAATATAGACCTTAGTGTTGGTGCTCCAAAAAAATTATCATTCAATGAATCAGCGTCTAATATTAGTAATTTATCAGAAGATGATGCCGAGTTTATTGAACCTCAAGAGCCTGCTATGAACTCAATTGATGATGTATTATCTATGACTGGTATTAAGGCTACAATAGTGCATCTTAGTATTTCAAAGCTTATACCTGAAGGTGATGAAACAACGGGTGCTGAAGTTTATAGGCAATTCAAAGATTATATTTCAGATTTAGAGAATAATATTCGCTTATTAGATGTGCAATCCATTGGTTTTGCGGAGATAGCTGTCGAAGGAGAAGCTAATTATATTTTTAACTTAGATCTAATAACTTATCATCAATAGTTTCTTATGAAAAAAAAGAGCGACAAAAAAACTATTATAATTTTATTAGCAGTACTAGCTGTAGCGGCTATTGGTAGTGGTATTTGGATTTATAAAACTTTAAAACCTCTTGATATTGAACAGACAGAGTTGTCCAATATACAAATAGATTATGTTTTTAAAGTTAAATCAGATGCCATAAGTAATATAAATGATTTTTTGGATGTTGATTTTTTCCCAGGCACTATTTGGGAAAATTTTTATGCTAATGATCAATTTAATAGATTGCAAGATATAGAAATAAATATAGATATAGAAAAAGACATTGGTAATCCAAGTCCTTTTGTGATTAATACTTCTACTGGCGATGGCGTTGAGGATTAAGGGAATAATAAATAAAATTTACAATCTAAAGTATTTTTAATGACAAAACAAGAAGCACAAAAACTTTTAGATTTTTTAAAAGAAAAAGATTTATTAAATAGTGATCAATATAAAGAACTAGCTACTAGCGAGTATGCTACTTTTGACGAACTGGAAAAACAAACTCGTCGGGCTATTTTGATATCTGATGAAGATTGGGTACAAGCTAAAGGTGTTTTTTATGATCTTGAATATACAAGTTTAATAGGTCGTAAAATTGATTCAGAAATATTAAATATTTTGCCAGAAGACTTATCTGAAAATTATAAGATGGTAGTCTTTAATAAAGAGGGGGTAAATTTAGAGGCTGGTATAGTTGATCCTACTAACTTTAAAGCTACCGAGGCTCTAAATTATTTAGCACGTAAAAAGAAATTTAAAGTCAAATATTATATAATTTCTGAAGATAGTTATCGGACAGCAGCCAAACAATATGAAAGTTTAGGTGAAGAAGTAGGCGAGGCTTTAGATACAGCTGAAGCTATTTTTGCTCCTAAAGAAGAAGAGATAGATTTAGATGGTGATGTTAGTGAGGTAGTGAAAAGCGCTCCAGTTTCTAAAATTGTTTCGGTAGTGCTTCGTCATGCTATAGAAGGGCGTGCTTCTGATATTCATATAGAACCAGTAGGTAATCAATCTAAGGTAAGATATAGAATTGATGGTGTACTTCATACTACTATAGTATTACCAATATATGTTCACGCAGCTTTAGTTTCTAGGATTAAGGTAATGGCTAATCTTAAGATTGATGAAACTAGGATACCTCAAGATGGTCGTATTCGTATGAAAGTACATAATCGGGATATTGATTTTCGTATATCTACTATTCCATTAATGGGCCAAGAAAAGGTAGTAATGCGTATTTTAGCCACTCCAGATAAAGCGCCTACTTTTTCTGATCTTGGTTTTTTAGGTTTACAACTTAAAATAATTGAAAAAAATGTTCATAAACCGAATGGAATGTTTTTATTGACTGGTCCGACCGGTTCTGGTAAATCTACCACTTTGTTTGCTTTTTTATCATTTCTTAATCAAGAAGATGTAAATATTGCCACTTTAGAAGATCCAGTTGAATATTATATTCCAGGAGTTAATCAATCACAAATAAGACCCGAAGTTAATTTTACTTTTGCTAGTGGGCTTCGTGCCTTACTTCGTCAAGATCCAGATATTATTATGGTTGGTGAGATTCGTGATAATGAAACAGCTGAATTAGCTATTCATGCTGGTTTAACTGGTCATTCCGTATTAACTACACTTCATACTAATAGTGCTATTGGAGCTATTCCTAGACTTTTTGATATGAAAGTTGAGCCATTTTTATTAGCTAGTACTATTAATGCAGTAGTAGCTCAGCGATTGGTACGTAAAATTTGTTTAAAATGTAAAGTAGAAGATAAATTACCAGCGGAAGTAGAAGCTACTCTTAAAGAACATTTAAGTACCATTCCAGACGAAGCTTTCTATGGGGAAGTTGATAAGAATAGTTTTACTTTCTATAAAGGCAAAGGCTGTGCTAGTTGTGCTCAAACAGGTTATAAGGGAAGACTATCTATTGCTGAGGCCATTCATGTTACTAGGGGATTCAAAGATATTATTGCCAAAGGTTTTGATAGAGGTGAGGTAGATAAGGAATTAGCTAAACAAAAGTTTATTACGATGGAACAAGATGGTGTTATTAAAGCTTTATTAGGTATGACTACTATTGAGGAAATCATGAGAGTTTCTAAAATGTAACCCCTCCGCCCTTCGGGCACCTCCCCTTGACAAGGGAGGGCTAATTAGTAAGATTTTGGCAAGTCCCCCTTGTCAAAGGGGGATTTAGGGGGATTAAATATTAATTATATAATTATATGGAAGATAAAAAAGTACTAATTGTTGAAGATGACGAATTTTTATTGCAGATGTATTCTACTAAATTAGAGTTAGAAGGTTTTCAGGTTTTGGAGGCTATTAATGGTTTGCAAGGTTTAAAGGTTGCTCAAAAAGAAAAGCCTGATTTGATTCTCTTAGATCTTAATCTGCCTGAGATGAGCGGTTTTGAGGTACTCAGTCAGTTAAAGAGGGAAGAGGACACCAAAGGGATAAGAGTATTAATATTAACTAACTATTCTCAAAAAGAGGATATTGATCGTTGTTTAAAACTTGGAGCTGATGATTATTTAATTAAAGCTCATTTTGTACCATCAGAGGTAATTAGTAAAATAAAAGTAATTTTAGAAGGCGAACAAAAATAAAGTTATGTCAGATACTTTGATTATAAATGATATATTAAATGCAGCTGCGGAAAGAAAAGCCACAGATGTTCATTTGGTGGCTGGTAATAATCCAGTCATTAGAGTGGATGGTAGGTTGGTTACTTTGGCAGACCAGGCAATATTGACTGGAGATATTTTAAATACTTTAGCGGAAGTTTTTTTGACTAAAGAAGACTTTGATAAGTTGAGCAAAGAAAAAGAAGTCGTTGCTGTATATAATTGGGCTGATCGTAGTAGATATAGAGCTAAAGTTTTTTATCAAAAAGGATTTTTAGCTATTTCTTTACGTTTAATATCACCGTTTATTAGAGCACCAAAGGATTTGGGTGTTCCAGCTGCTTTATTGCAACTTCTAAATAGAGAGAAGGGTTTGATTATTATTACAGGTCCTTTTGGCAGTGGTCGTACATCTACGGCAGCTTCTCTGGTAGAGACACTTAATCAAAACAAGGGAATTCATATTCAAACTTTAGAAAAGCCAATAGAATATTTATTTTCTAATAATCAATCAGTAATTGAACAGAGAAGTGTGGGTAAAGATGTAAATACTTTTATTAGCGGTCTTAAAAATATGCTTGATGAAGATATCGATGCTGTTTTTGTAGATTGCATGCATGAAGTTGGTATGGAGGAATTAATATTAGAATTATCTGAAAGTGGTAAATTAATTATATTAGTTATGGATGCAGATTCAGTAATATCTGCTTTGGAGAGATTTATTAGTAATATATCAGCTGATAAAAAAGAGTGGGGTAGAGATTTATTAGCTCACTCTTTATTAGGAGTTGTGGCTCAAAGATTAATGCCTAGAGTAGGCGGAGGATTGACAATGGTTTCAGAGGTATTAGTAAATATTCCAGCTGTTAGGAGTTCTATTAAAGACGATAAATTACAGCAGTTAAATAGTATTATGCAAACTTCTAAACAAGAGGGTATGGTTTCTTTAGATAAAGCATTATTAGAATTAGTAAGAGTAGGTGAAATTAGCTTAGAAGATGCTAGAAATCAGGCTGTAGATCCACAGAGTTTGAATTAAACCCCTCCAGCCTCCCCTTGTCAGGGGAGAATTATCAGAATATTTTTATGGCAATATATAAATATAGAGCAAGAACAAGTGATGGCAGATTGACTAATGGCGCTGTAGAAGCAGTTACTGAAAGTGATGCCGCAGAATTATTAAGTGAAAAAGGCTTAATTGTTTTGGCTTTGTCAGAAACTAGTAAAAAGCAGGACAAGGGTTGGAATATAAATATTGGTAAGGTTAAGCATAAAGATTTAGTGATATTTTCTCGTCAATTATCAGTAATGATATCAGCTACAGTGCCTATTGTGCAGTCTCTACGAATATTAGCTCAACAAACAGTTAATCCTATTTTTATAGACAAAATAATAGAGATGGCTGATGATGTAGAGGGTGGCATGAGATTTTCTGGCGCTCTATCTAAGCATGGTAATACATTTAGTAATTTCTATATAGCCATGGTTAAGTCAGGCGAGACTTCTGGTAAATTGGATGAAATATTGCAGTATTTAGCCGATCAAATGGAAAAAGATTATGATTTGATTTCTCGTATCAAGAGTGCCATGATTTATCCTGTTTTCATAATATCAAGTATGGTAGTAGTTGGTTTTTTAATGATGACTTTTGTAGTACCAAATATGACAAAGATGCTTCTGGAAACTGGTGCAGAACTACCACTTGTAACAAGAATATTGATAGGTACTTCAGACTTTATGAGTAACTATTGGTATTTTATAATTTTTGGAGTAGCTGGATTAATATTACTTTTTAGGCTTTGGTTAAAATCAGGAACAGGTAAGCTTACTTGGGACGCAGTAAAAATTCAAATACCTATTTTTGGAGCCCTTTTTAAAAAGGTATATATAGTACGTTTTACTCGGTCTTTAGCTACTCTGATTAGAGGCGGAGTTCCAATTACTTCTGCCTTAACTATTACGGCAGAGGTAGTAGATAATAGAGCCTATGAAAAATTAATACTTGATACAGTGGATGAAGTAGAGGGTGGTAATTCTTTGGCTACTTTATTTGTTAAATCAAAATTAATGCCTAAGATGCTTTCACAAATGATGGTAATTGGTGAAAAGACTGGTAAATTGGATAATGTTTTAGAGAAATTGAGTAGTTTTTATAGTAGAGAAATTGATAATTTGGTAGATGGTTTAACCTCTTTGATTGAACCTCTGATTTTGATTGTGATGGGTGTAGGTGTGGGCGGTATGGTAGCAGCTATAATGTTGCCAATGTTCAAAGTGGCTCAGACTATTTCATAGCCGTCATTACAAACATAAACCCTTTGTCATCTCGAGCTTGTCGAGAGATCTATAAACTGAATTTATGAGAGAATATAACTTTTATGTATATATAATGTCGAGTATATCGAAGGTGTTATATATTGGAGTTACTAATAATTTAGCTAGAAGAGTAGAAGAGCACAAACAAGGAGAGATAAAAGGATTTTCTAGTAAATATAAGGTATATAAATTAGTTTATTTTGAACATACAAATGATATAAGTAGCGCAATAGAAAGAGAGAAACAATTAAAAAAATGGCGACGTGAGAAAAAAGTTAATTTAATAGAAAAGGATAATGATAGGTGGGTTGATTTATCAGGAGGATTATTAGATTTCTCCACTCGCTCCGCTCGGTCGAAATGACAAAGAAGGGTGATTAAACTTGTAGTCAAAAATCAAAAAAAATGATATAATAAGTATGTTCTTTATTATATCCGCCAGAGGCGGAGTAAACAAATAAAAATTAGTAATATCCCCGATATATTTTTATTGGAAATATAGTTAGAACCTTAGGAGATCTCAGGCTGTAACTATTTTAATAAATATGTGTTGGTCTGAGAGGAGGTGAAAAAATGAAAATAAACAAAAAAGGTTTTACTTTAGTTGAGTTGTTAGTAGTTATTGCTATTATTGGTATTTTATCTACTGTAGCAGTAGTCAATTTAAATTCAGCTCGTGATAAGGCTAAACTTGCATCAGTTCAGGGTAGTTTATCTAGTATAATACCAGCAGCTATAATTTGTCAGGATGATGGTTTGAATCTAACATATACAGGTGCTACTGTATGTGATGATTCTAGCGCTCCAGTAGCAGGACAAGTTATTTGTGTGGGTTCTTCAGGTCTTTGGCCAACCTTGCCATCTGGTTATACATATAGTGCTACCTGTAGTTCAACTTTTGGTTCCAATACTTATGATTATACTGCCTCTGGTGATGGTAATACAATTGCCTGTGATCAAGATGG